>NZ_JBTSDU010000051.1:0-18667 GCF_054605595.1 Georgenia sp.
CGGCACGTGCCGGTCGGCCGACCCTTCCTCGCCCCACAGCGCCCCGACGGGAGCAGGCGGCTCAGCCGGCGGCGGTGCTGGACCGGGCGAGCGTGCGCAGGTAGCCCAGCGTGACCGAGAGTGCGGCGAGGCCCGGCTCCTCGAGCTGCTCGATCGCGTCGAGTGCGCCGCGTGCCCGCTCCACCCCGGCGGCCGCCCGGTCCCGCCAGGCGGCCAGCCGCTCCGCCGGCTGGAGACCGGCGTCCGTCGTGGCGATGACGGACGCCGTCAGGGCATTGATGACGGCATAGAGGTCGTCCCGCAGGGCGCCCCGGGCCAGGGCGTCCCACCGGTCCTCCTCGGGCAGCGCGCCGACCATCGTGAGCATCCGGTCGATCCCCAGGTGCTCGGACACCACGAAGCTCAGGGCCAGGGCGGCGGCGGTGTCCTCCCCCGTCTCGGCGGCGAGCTCGACGACGTCGAGGACCATCACCTGGTACCGCAGCGCCGCCCCACGCACGGCGAGCTCGGTGGGGACACCGCGGTCGAGGAAGGAGCCCACCTTCGCGTCGACCCACTCCCGCTCCCGCCCGCGGACGAGGTCGGCGATGGCCGGGGCGTGGGCCCGGACCGCGGGGGCGAACCGGGCGATCTCCGCGCCGACGTCGAGCCCGGCCGGGCGGTTCTTCAGGAACCAGCGCACCGCGCGGTCCAGCAGGCGCCGGAACTCCAGGTACAGCTCCGACTGAACCGCCGCGCCGACCTGGTTGTCCAGGCCCTCGACGTCCGCCACGAACGAGGCGAGGCCGAAGATCTCCCGGCACACCACGAAGGCGCGGGCCACCTCGTCGGCGGCCGCGCCGGTCTCGTCCATGGCGCGGTGCACGAACGTCGCGCCGCCCCGGTTGACCACCGAGTTGGCGACCTCGTTGACGACGATCTCCCGTCGGAGCGGGTGCCCGGGCAGCGCCGCGGCGAGCTGCTCACGCACCGCCGGCGGGAAGTACCCGGCCAGCGTGGCACGGAACCAGGGCTCGTCCGGCAGGGCCGAGCCGATCAGGTCCTCCTTGAGGGTGAGCTTCGCGTAGGCGACGAGGACGGCGAACTCGGGCGACGTCAGGCCCCGGCCGCCCCGGGCCCGCGCGATGAGCTCGTCGTCCCCGGGCAGGAACTCCAGCGCCCGGTCGAGGGCGCCACGAGCCTCCAGGCGGTGGATGAGCCGGATGTGGGTGCCGACCATGTGGTGCTCCTGCATGCGGGCGTTGCCCAGCAGGACGTTCTGCTCGTAGTTGTCGCGCAGGACCTGGGCGGCGACGTCGTCGGTCATCGAGGCGAGCAGCCGGTCGCGCTGCGTGAGCGTCATCTCGCCGGCCCGGGTCAGCGACGTCAGCAGGATCTTGATGTTGACCTCGTGGTCGGAGGTGTCGACGCCGGCCGAGTTGTCGATCGCGTCGGTGTTGATCCGTACGCCCGCGAGCGCGGCCTCGACCCGGCCGCGCTGGCTGACGCCGAGGTTGCCCCCCTCCCCGACCACCCGGGCCCGCAGGGCGCCGCCGTCGACCCGGATGGCGTCGTTGGCACGGTCGCCGATCTGCGCGTCCGTCTCGGTGGACGCCTTGACGTAGGTGCCGATCCCGCCGTTCCAGAGCAGGTCCACGGGGGCCCGCAGGATCGCCGACATCAGCTCCGCCGGGGTCATCGCGGTGACCCCGGGGGCGATGCCGAGCCGGTCCCGGACCGCGTCGCTGATCGGCACGGACTTCGCCGAGCGGGGATGGACGCCGCCGCCGGGGCTGATGAGAGCCGGGTCGTAGTCGGCCCAGGAGGAGCGCGGCAGGTCGAAGAGGCGACGGCGCTCGGCGTAGGACGTCGCGGCGTCGGGGTCGGGGTCCAGGAACACGTGCCGGTGGTCGAACGCCGCGACGAGGTGGATGTGCTCGGACAGCAGCATGCCGTTGCCGAAGACGTCCCCGCTCATGTCGCCGATGCCGACGACGGTGAACTCCTCGTGCTGGGTGTCGATCCCCATCTCCCGGAAGTGGCGCTGGACCGAGACCCAGGCGCCGCGCGCGGTGATGGCCATGCCCTTGTGGTCGTACCCGGAGGAGCCGCCGGAGGCGAAGGCGTCGTCGAGCCAGAACCCGTGCTCGCGGGCCACGGCGTTGGCGTCGTCGGAGAACTTCGCGGTCCCCTTGTCCGCGGCGACGACGAGGTAGGGGTCGTCGTCGTCGTGGCGCACCACGGCCTCGGGCGGGACGACGGCATCGCCCACGCGGTTGTCGGTGACGTCGAGCATCGCGGAGACGAACTGGCGGTAGGCGGCCAGCCCCTCCGCCTGCCACGCCTCCCGGTCCACGGCCGGGTCGGGCAGCCGCTTGGCGACGAACCCGCCCTTGGAGCCCGTCGGCACGATGACGGCGTTCTTCACCATCTGCGCCTTGACCAGGCCGAGGACCTCGGTGCGGAAGTCCTCCCGGCGGTCCGACCAGCGCAGGCCGCCGCGGGCGACCTTCCCGAAGCGTAGGTGCACGCCCTCGACGCGTGGGCCGTACACCCAGATCTCGAACATCGGCCGGGGCTCGGGCAGGTTCGGCACCGCCTGGGGGTCGATCTTGAACGCGACGGCGGTGGCCAGGGACGCGGGCTCACCCTGCCGGCGGAAGTAGCTGGTGCGCAGCATGGCCCGCACCACGGCGAGGAAGCCCCGGACGATGCGGTCGTGGTCGAGGCTCGGGACATCGTCGAGCGCCTGCTCGATGCGGTTCACGGCGGCCCGTTCGGCCGCCTCGCGTTGCTCGCCCGAGAGGTCGGCCGGGGTGAAGCGGGCCTCGAAGAGCTCGACCAGCAGGGTGGCGATGTGGTGGTTCTCCCGCAGCGCCTCCTCGACGTACCCGCGCGAGTACGCCCACCCCGTCTGGCGCAGGTAGGCGGCGACGGCCCTCAGGACGACGATCTCGCGCCAGCCGAGGCCGGCCCGCAGCACCAGGGCGTTGAAACCGTCGCTCTCGGCCTGCCCGTGCCACACCGCGGCGAAGGCGTCCTGGAAGCGGTCCCGGTTGCCGCCCTGCCCGCGGGTCCAGTCATCCTCCGAACGGGCGCGCAGGCCGAAGTCGAAGACGTGCAGGGCCGTGCCGTCGTTGCGGGTGAGGACGTAGGGGTACTCGTCGGTGACCTCGACACCGAGGTCGTTGAAGACCGGCAGGATGGTGGTCAGGGAGAGGGGTCCGTGCCGGTAGAGCTTGAGACGGCGCTCCCCCGGGGCTTCGCCCACCGCCTGGTAGAGGTTGAGCCGCAGGCCGCCGGGCTCGAGCTCGTCGAGCTGGCGCAGGTCGGCCACGGCCACCCGGGCGTTGAACCGTTCCTTGTAGGCCTCGGGGAACGCGCCCCCGTACCGGCCCAGCACCGCGGCGGCCTGCTCCTCGCCGAGGTCGGTGCGGGCGGCGTCGGCGAGGTCCTCGTCCCAGGTGCGCGCGGCGGCGACCAGGAGACGCTCGAGCTCGGCAAGGTTCACGGCGGGCGGGGCGGCGCCGCGCTCGACCCGGATGACGAAGTGCAGCATCGCCAGGACGGACTCCGAGACGCGGACGGTGTGCTCCACCGTGGAGCCGTTGAACGCCTCCCGCAGCAGGTTCTCCATCTTGGCGCGCACCGCGGTGTTGTAGCGGTCGCGCGGGAGGTAGACGAGGCAGGACATGTACCTCGCGTAGTCGTCCTCCCGCAGGAACAGGCGGGTCCGGGGGCGTTCCTGCAGGTGGACGACGGAGATCGTGACCTGTGTCAGCAGGTCGACGTCCGTGGCGAAGAGCTCGTCGCGCGGATACGTCTCGAGCACCTCGAGGAGGTCCCTGCCCAGGTGGCTGTGCGGCGGGAAGCCGCTCGCCTCCATGACGCGGTGGGCCTTCTCGGCGATGAACGGGACGGTGGTGACGGAAGAGGTGTACGCGCGCGCGGTCAGCAGCCCGAGGAACCGACGCTCGCCCGTGACGCGGCCGGTCTCGTCGAAGGCCTTCACCCCGACGTAGTCGAGGAAGACCGGGCGGTGCACGGTCGACCGGGAGTTGGCCTTCGTGATGATCAGCAGGCGCGGCTCCCGCGCCTTCTGCGCGACCTTGCCGGTCAGGCGGGTCGCCCGGGGCGCCGCCGGGCCGCGGTCGTCGCGCAGCAGCCCGAGCCCGGAATCGGGCACCGGTTCGAGCACCGCGTGCTCGACGTCGTCGGGGTCCGCCAGGACGTACTCGCGGTAGCCGAGGAAGACGAACTGGCCCTCGACGAGCCAGGTCAGCAGGGCGCGGGCGCGCTCGACCTCGTCGCCGGCCAGGCCCACCGGCGGCCGCTCGGCCAGGGCCGCGGCGATCTCGGCGGCCTTCGCGGTCATCGGCTGCCAGTCCGCGGTGGCGACGCGGACGTCGTCGAGGACCTCGCGGAGCCGGTGGGCGAGCTGCTCGCGGGCACCCGGATCGCTCTCGCGCCCGATCTGGACCTGGATCCAGGACTCGCGGAGCACGCCGGGGGCGACGGCGCCGGCCGGGTCGATGGCCTCCGGGCCGAGCACCTCCTCGAGCGTGCCCTCGCCGTCGCGGTGCACCGCGAGCTGCGGGTGCACCAGGAGGTGGATGGTGCGGCCCTGCCGGTTGAGCTCGGCGACCACGGAGTCCACGAGGAAGGACATGTCGTCGGTGACGATCTCGACGACCGTGTGCCCGGTGGACCAGCCCTCGCTCTCGACCGTCGGGTTGAAGACCCGGACGGCGGACGTACCGACGGCTCGGCGGCGGGCGGTGTCGTGGTGGGAGAGAGCCGCGCCGAGCAGGTCCTCGGGGCGTTGGGCGCGCAGGTCCGGCGTCTCGATGTCGGCGTAGTAGTGCGAGAGCAGCGCCGCCGCGGCCGGTCCGAGCGAGCCCTGGGCCGGCTCGGCGGCGGCGGCGAAGATCTCCTCGCGGACGTCTCCGGTCGAGGTCGTCGCCATCAGTCTCACCCTTCGCCGGTGCGGATCGGTCCGCGGCACGCGCCGTCGTCCGCCGCTCGCACCGTAGCGCGAACGGGTGACACCGCGCGACGTCGGCGTCCGTGGGTGGGAGTGTCCCGCACCAGGGTGGTGGACCGCCATATCCTGGTACCCATGTCCGCACCGAACCCCGCCTCGCCCGGCACGTACCTCCTCGTCGACGGGGAGAACATCGACGCCACACTCGGCATGAGCGTCCTCGGGCGGCGACCCGATCCCCAGGAGCGCCCGCGCTGGGACCGGGTCATGCACTTCAGCGAGGAGGTCTGGGACGCCCAGGCCCGCGGGCTGTTCTTCCTCAACGCGAGCAGCGGGCAGATGCCCATGGGGTTCGTCCAGGCGCTGCTCGCCATGGACTTCCGCCCCATCCCGCTCGCCGGCGCCGCCACCGAGAAGGTGGTGGACATCGGTATCCAGCGCACGATGGACGCGATCCTCGCGCAGGGCACCGGGAACGTGCTGCTCGCCTCGCACGACGGCGACTACATCCCGCAGGTGGAGCAGCTCCTCGACGCCGGCCGCCAGGTGGGGGTGCTGTGCTTCCGCGAGTTCCTGAACTCCCAGCTCGCCGAGCTCACCGAGCGCGGCCTGCAGATCTACGACCTCGAGGACGACCTCAGCGCGTTCAACGCGGTGCTGCCACGCGTGCGGATCATCCCGCTGGACTCCTTCGACCCGGTCCGCTACCTGTGACGTGCCACCGCGCGTACGGGACGGTCGCCGTCGCTGATCAGGTCGGGGCGTCCGAGGTCCCCATGAGCGTCCACCCAACCTTTGAGCTCGTCGAGTGCTGGACCGACCAGATCCGCCAGATCGGGGGTCCATGGCCCTCGGCGGCCACGCGTCACATGATGATCGACCTCACGACGGCCCCGTGAGCCGCCCCCGGGTCCACCTGCCCCTCACCACCACCCAGGACAGCCCGACCGGCTCCCGGGTCGCTCCCAGGAAACCTCCAGCCTGACGCGCCACACTGGGTGCATGAACGGTCGAACCGCACGGGCGCACTCCACCGATGCCGGAGACCGGGTGGCTGAGGCACGCCTCCTCGTCGTCGACGACGAGCCCAGCATCCGCGAGCTCCTCTCGGCGTCGCTGCGCTTCGCCGGGTTCGACGTGGCGACGGCTGCGGACGGCAACGCCGCCCTGACAGCCGCCGTCGAGCACGATCCCGATCTCGTGGTGCTGGACGTCATGCTCCCGGACATGGACGGCTTCACGGTGCTGCGCCGGATGCGGGCGCACGGTGCGGAGATTCCGGTCCTGTTCCTCACCGCGCGTGACGACATGGCGGACAAGGTGCAGGGGTTGACGGTCGGCGGCGACGACTACGTCACGAAACCGTTCAGCCTCGAGGAGGTCGTGGCCCGCATCCGCGCCATCCTGCGTCGCACCCGGCCGACCGAGGCCGACGACGCCGTGCTGCGCTACACCGACCTGGAGCTGAACGAGGACGCGCACGAGGTGCGCCGGGCCGGCCGGCTCGTCGACCTCTCGCCGACGGAGTTCAAGCTCCTGCGCTACCTCATGATCAACGCCGAGAAGGTCGTCTCCAAGGCGCAGATCCTCGACCACGTGTGGGACTACGACTTCGCGGGCGACGCCGCGATCGTCGAGTCCTACATCTCCTACCTGCGGCGCAAGGTCGACTCCCCCGCCGCGCTCGGGCTCGACGACGAGGAGCTGGAGCCGCTGATCCACACCCGACGCGGCGTCGGCTACGTGCTGCGCGACCAGGCCCGCTGATGACCGCTCGGGTCCTCCGGCGGTGGCGGGCGGTCCCGCTCAGCGGACGGCTCGTCGCGATCATCACGGCACTGCTGCTCCTCGGCCTCGCCACCGCGGGCGTGACCACGATGACGGTGCTGCGCGGCCACCTCCTCGGGCAGGTCGACGACGAGCTGACCTCCAGCGCACGGGAGCTCGGTCAGCGTTCGGTGAACCAGCTCCTCCTCGGCCGTGGTGAGGACACCGTGCTGCCCTCGAGCTACTACGTCCGGGTGCAGGTCGGGCATCGGGTCGTCGAGATCATCGACGGCCAGACGCGGTCCCAGCTCGGCGCCCCCAAGGTGGCGGACGTCGACCCGGCCACCATCGACGAGACCGATCGCGTCCCCTCCACCCTCGCCGGGACGCAGGACGACGTCCGCTGGCGGGCGGTCACGCTGGCCGCCACCGCCACCCCCGGCGGGACCGCGGTCGGCGCCGTCACGGTGGCGCTGCCCCTGGCCGCCGTCGACGCCACTTTGACCCGGACCGGGCGGCTGCTCGTGCTCTCGGGCCTGGTCATCGCTGTGGGCGGGGCCGCGGCGGCCTGGTACGCCGTCCGCCGGGCGCTGCGACCGCTCCGCGAGATCGAGTCCACGGCGGGCGCGATCGCCGCCGGCGACCTCTCCCGGCGTGTGCCCGAGCTGCCGCCGACGACGGAGGTCGGCTCACTGGCGACGTCACTCAACCTCATGCTCGCCCGCATCGAGGCGTCGTTCGCGGTGCAGCAGGCCTCCGAGCAGCGCATGCGCCGCTTCGTCTCCGACGCCTCCCACGAGCTCCGCACGCCGTTGGCGACCATTCGCGGCTACGGCGAGCTCTACCGGATGGGCGGGGTGGAGGACACGGGGCAGGCGATGAGCCGGATCGAGTCCGAGGCCAAGCGGATGGGCACGCTGGTCGAGGATCTCCTCCAGCTCGCCCGGCTCGACGAGGGGCGCCCCCTCGTGCTCGGCCCGGTGGACCTGACCGCGATGGCCGTGGACGCCACCGCCGACCTGCACGCCCGGGCCCCGGAGCGGTCGGTGCGGGTCGTGCCGCTCCTGCCACCCGCCGAGCCCGCCGTCGGCGGGACGTCCGGCGATCCGCGGCCCGCCGCTCGCGCCGGCGTGCCGCCCGTCATCGTGACGGCGGACGCGGACCGGATCAGCCAGGTGCTCGCGAACCTCATGGGCAACGTCGTCCAGCACACGCCCGGGGGGACCGCGGTCGAGGTCGCCGTCGGGATGCCCGAGCCCGGGTGGGCCGTGCTCGAGGTGCGCGACGACGGGCCCGGCATCTCCGAGGAGGACGCCGCCCGCGTGTTCGAACGCTTCTACCGGGTGGACCCCTCCCGCACCCGCAGCTCCGGGGGTTCCGGGCTCGGGCTGGCGATCGTCGCCGCGGTGGTCGGCGCGCACCGGGGCCGGGTGCGCGTGCTGCCCACCCCGGGCGGCGGCACCACCGTGCAGATCGCCGTGCCGACGGCGGGCCCCACGGCGCCGGACCCGGGCACCGGCCCGGGCGCCGCCGCGTAGCGCGCCGGCGGCCCGGGCTACCTGCTCACCACTCCCGGTGCGTCGGCAGCAGCGTCCCGGGGTTGAGGTTCCGGCCCGGGTCCACCGAGCGCAGCAGCCCGACCATCACGTCGGTGCCGGCCGCGGAGATGTCCTCCTCCAGCCAGTGCGCGTGGTCGGTGCCCACCCCGTGGTGGTGGGAGATCGTCGCGTGGTTGTCCATGAAGGACTGCTGGATCGCGCTCTTGACCGCCCAGTACTTCTCGAGCTGCTCGGCGACGTCCGGTGTCCCGGGTGGGAACGCGAACGTGAAGTACAGGCAGGCGCCGGAGTGGTAGCTGTGCGAGAGGTGGCACATGATGAAACCCTTGACGCCCTGCTCGTCGAAGGCGGCGCGGGCCGCCCGGAACGTGCCCGCGTAGACGTCCATCAGCCTGGACCACGGCGCCGCCGTCTCCGAGACGTCACCCATCGCGCCGATGTCGAGGAGGAAGTCGCGGATGTAGGGGGTGTCGAACTTCTTCTGGTCGTACAGCGCCCCCGGGCCCGTGCCCAGCTTGATGCCGCCGTGCTTGCGCACGATGCGCCCGACCTCGGCCTTGGTGCGACGCACATGGTCCGCGCCGCCCTCGAAGCCGACGTAGGAGAGGCATACGGCGCCCAGGTCCCAGCCGCGCCGCTCGAGCAGCGCGAACAGCCCCTTGGACACCTTGCCGGAGATGCCCTTGCTCTTCTTCTGCGCGGCGAAGGAGAACGCGGTCTCGGCGGCGTCGGACACCCGTGTGACGGAGGGGGCGGCGTCCGAGGCGGAGATGTCGTGCATGGCCGCGAGGGCGGCGGTCCAGTTCGGGTAGAGGTAGGCGATGATCTCGCGGTTCTCGGGCACCCGGTGCACGCTGACCCAGGCCTCGGTGATGACGCCGAGGCGGCCCTCGGAGCCGAGGATCATCTCGCGCACGCTCGGCCCGGTCGACGTCGAGGGCAGCGGCCGCAGCACGACGACCTTGCCGGGCAGCACCACCCGCATGCCGCGGGTGATGTCCGCGATGTCGCCGTACTTGTCGGACTGCATGCCCGACGAGCGTGTCGCGATCCAGCCGCCGAGGGTCGAGTGGCGGAAGCTGTCCGGCTGGTGGCCCGTCGTCCAGCCACGGGCCGTGAGCTGCTCCTCGAGGTCCGGGCCGAGGGCGCCGGCCTGCACGCGGGCGAGCCCGGCGTACTCGTCCACCTCGAGCACCCGGTTCATCCGGCCCAGGTCGACGGAGACGACGGTGCGTTCCTCCTCGGCCGGCGGGGTGAGGGAGCCGGAGATGTTCGACCCGCCGCCGAACGGGATCAGGACGGCGTCGGCGCCCACGACGGCGTCCACCACCGCACGGACCTCGTCCTCGTCCGCCGGGTAGACGACGGCGTCGGGCACGCGGGGCAGGTCCCCGGCGCGCACCCGCACCAGGTCCGTCAGGCCCTTGCCGTAGGTGTGCACCACGCGGGCCATGTCGTCGGTGACGACCGCGTCGTCCCCGACGGCGGATCTCAGGGCCGCGCCGAGCTCGTCACCGAGCCGGGAGGCCGGGACGACGATGTCCTCGAACGCGGGCGGCGGGTTACCGGGCACCGTGATGTCGATGCCGATCTTGTCCAGCACGAACGGCGGCAGCTTGGGCTTGTTCTCGTAGGTGAAGGCCACCCCCTCGACGCCCCACCCCCACCACTTCTGGTGGTCGACACCGTTCACGAGGCTTCCTCCTGCGCATCTTCGCCGCGCCGTTGGGCGGGCGGGTTCTCGTCCTTGGGGACGTCCCCCAGGACGTAGGGCGTCTGCATGGTGAGCATCGCCGAGACCCGTGCCTCGACGCGTGCGTTGAACTCCCGGACCCGCTCGGTGGGCCGGGGCCGCATGGGCCGCCCGACGAGCATCCGGATCGGTGGCCGACCCGGCCGGGGCCAGGCCTGGCCCACGGGCATGGCCTCCCCGGCGCCGATGAGGGCGACGGGCACCAGGGGGGCGTCCTGTGCCGCGCACAGGGCGGCGGCGCCGGGCTTGAAGCGCCTCATCACGCCGTCACGGGAGCGGGTGCCCTCCGGGAAGATGAGCACGGGGACACCGGCGGCGAGCAGCCGCACGGACATGCCCCGCCCCTTGCCGGTGTTCTTGCCGCGGTACACCGGGTAGGAGTTGAAGAAGAGCGACGTCCCGGCCTTGCGGTACCAGGCGTCGTAGAAGTAGTCCGCTGCCGCGGCGACGGCGAGGTGCCGGGTCACCCGGCGGGGCAGGTGCGTCACGAGGACCGCCGCGTCGAGGTGGCTCGAGTGGTTCGCGACGACGACGAACGGCTCCCGCAGCCCGTCGAGGTTGCGCAGGCCCTCGACCTCGACGCTGGTGATCGCCCTGACCACCGAGCGCAGGATCAGGCGCTGGGCCACGAACCGGAGGGCCCGGTGCCAGCCCGCCTGGTAACGCCGCAGGCTGGCGACCCGCCCGGCCGGCCGCTCGGCCTTCTCGGCCTTCTCGGGCTTCTCGGGCTTCTCGGCGGGTTCGACGGGCTCGCGCTTCTCACGCTTTTCGACATGCCCGGCCAGCTCGGTGTGCTCGGCCGGCTCGGCATGCTCGGCCGGCTCGGCATGCTCGGCCGGCTCGGCATGCTCGGCCGGCTCGGCATGCTCGGCCGGCTCGGCATACTCGGCCGTCTCGGCATGCTCGCCCGTCGGCGCGCCGACGGTACCGTCGGCGGCGCTGCCCGGTACGGCCTGGTCCGCCGCGCGGCGCCGGCGCCGGCTCCCCCGCACGCCGCTCACCGCCGCTTCCGCAGGAGCAGGGCCGTCGCGCGATGCACGATCGGGCGCGGTGCGTGGGCGGCGAAGAACGCGAGCATCTTGAACCGTTTGGACGGGACGGAACGCTGCCGGCCCCGCTCGACGTCGGCCAGGCAGTCGGCGACGACCCGGTCCGCCTCCAGCCAGAACCCGTTGGGGACGGTGCTCGCCCGGATGCCGGCGCGCTGATGGAACTCGGTACGCACCCAGCCGGGCATCAGCGTCGTGACCCGCACCCCGGTGCCGGCGAGCTCGATCGCCAGGCTGTCGGAGTAGGTGCGCACCCAGGCCTTGATGGCCGAGTAGGCGCCCATGGGCACGAGGCCGGCGACCGACGCGACGTTGATGATCACGCCGTGACTGCGGGCGCGCATCGCCCGCCCGGCGGCGCCACCCAGACGCAGCACCGCATGGACCATGAGGTGCAGGCCCTCCTCGTGCTCGTCGACGTCCGCCGAGAGCAAGCTGGTGTGCAGGCCCTTGCCCGCGTTGTTCACCAGCACCTCGACGGTCCGGTCCTGGTCCTCCAGGCGGGCGGCGACGACGTCGGCGCCGGCCCGGGTGGCGAGGTCCGCGGAGAGTGTCTCCACCTGGATGCCGTAGCGCCACCGGAGCTGGTCGGCCGTGCGGTCCAGGCGCTCGGCGTCCCGGGCCACGAGGAGGAGGTCGCAGCCGCGGTCGGCGAGCGCCCGGGCGAACGCCAGTCCGATGCCGGAGGTGCCGCCGGTGACCATCGCCGTGCCGTGGAGGACGGAGCCGCCCGCATCGACCACGCCGCGGGGTGACCGGCCGAGCACACGCCCGGATCCCGTCTGCCCGTCGCCACCCGTCATGTCGCTCCTCCGCCCGTCGGTGGGCGGGCCCACCGGCCCGGCCCCGTTCATGATGTCGTCGTTCCCTTGATGCTACGCAGCACCGGGGCCAGGCGACCCTCGGCCGTGCTGGTCCAGCTCAGCACGGGCCACCGGCGCGCCTTGGCGTAGCGGTACAGGCTCGAGTCCGGGTTGACCGCGCTGGGGTTGCCCACGACCTCGAGCCAGGGGCGGTCCGCGTAGCTGTCCCCGTACGCATAGGACTCGGCCAGGTCCAGGCCCTCCTCGCGCGCGTACCGGCGCAGCCAGGCCGCACGGGCCTCACCCACCAGCGGTGAGGAGGCGAGGTGGCCGGTCCACCGGCCGGCGTCGTCGCATTCCATCTTGCCGGCGACGATGAGGTCGAACAGCGGGGCCAACGGCTCCACGAAGACGTCGATCTCACCGGTGAGGAGGATCGTGCGGTGCCCGGCGTCGCGGTGGGCCCGGATCCGCTCCAGCGCCTCGTGGTGCAGGCCGCGTCGCAGCGAGGGCGTGACCTTCTCGGCGACGACCTGCCGCAGCTCGGCCTCGCTCACCCCGGCGTAGCGCCGCATGAACGTACGGATGAAGTCGGCTCGATCGTGCTGCTCGGCACGCAGGTAGCGCGGCCCGAGCGCAACGAGGTTGGCCAGCGCACCGGGCCACTGCCGGGCCGGGGTCTTCGCGAGCTCCACCCACAGGTACTGCTCGACGAGCGTGGCGGCGGCGACGGTGCGCTGCAGGTCGAAGACGGCGACGACGTCGGCGCGGCGGGGCAGGTCGCCCGGTGTGACCGGGTCGGCGGGGGCGCCGCGGCTGCGCATGAGCCCGGGCACCTTGGGGATGTGGACCTCCTGGAGGTAGTGCTTCCAGTCGATCTCGGTGGTGTCGAAGCCGTGCTCGGCCTGCCGGTCGGCGGGCAGGGCGGCGTGCAGGGCGCGCAGGCGGGCGTCGTCGAAGATCACCTCGGTCTGCGTGTACGGCTGGTACAGACCGGTGAACTTGCGCAGCGTGCCGAGGTCGCGACGGGCCCGGTACAGCGCCGTGATCCACCGCCGGGTGCGGGGGTTGGCGGGCAGGCGTCCCACGGTCCGGTCCGCGACGTCCACCACCTTCTCGCGGCGGGCCAGCGCCCGTTCGACGGCGCCGGTGTGCGGGAAGGACCAGGCGGGCACCGAGACGTTGGCGCCCTCGGCGTCGGTCAGCGGGTGCGCGGTGAAGTACTCACTGACGAACCGGTAGAGCTGGCCGAACGGCAGCGGGTTGGTGATCCCGGAGGAGACCTGGAAGAAGTTCGCCTGCCCGGCCGGCGGCGGCACCGCGGCGGCCGCCAGGATCGCGTTGACGACGAAGTCGACGGGGATGACGTCCAGGACCGTGTCGGCCAGCGCCGGGAACTCCGGCAGGAGCCCGCGCCCGTACGCGGCGATCAGCGGGTCCGCCACCTTGAAGCCGTCGATCCAGCCGGGGAAGGGGTGCTTGAGCGCGGACTCGATGATGGTGGGCCGCACCACGGAGAGCCGATGACCGCCGCCGGTCCACAGCTCCTCCGCGACCCGTTCGCCGAGCGCCTTGGTGAGGGTGTAGACGTCGGTCCAGCCGAGCGTGTGCGCGCGGGCGCGGCCGGCGTCGACGAGTTGGTCGCGGACCCAGTCCTGCCGGGCCTGCTCGGCGGCGTCGGCCACCGCGCCGGCGCCGGCGCGTCCGTGCGCGGCGCGGGCCTCGGCGAGGAGGCGGTTCAGCGCCCCGGGCCGACGCGAGGCGGTCTCGACCGCTGCGCGGCTGCGGACCGCCTGGTCGAGCTCGTACGCGGGGTCGATGTCGTGGTCGAGCGAGCGTTCCTCGGCGACGCCCTTGCGCAGCCCGGCGACGTAGCTGGTGGAGACGTGCACGACGTGCGGGTCGCCGCCGGTGGCGAGGAGCGCCTCGTACAGGGAGCGGGGCCCGCCGACGTTCGCGGTGAACGCCTCGTCGATCGGCAGGTCGAAGGAGACGGTCGAGGCCGAGTGGAGGACGACGTCGAGGTCACCCGGCAGGGCGGGGATGTCGCCGAGGTCCCCCTCGAGCACGCTCACCCGGGCGGCGACGGCGTCCGCCACGGCGTCCTCACCGACGGCGCGGCGCCACTCCTTGAAGACGGGCTTGCGCAGCAGCTTCTCCACCCGCCGCTGGGCGGTGAGCTCGCCGCGCGGGCGGACGAGCACGGTCACCCGAGTGCCGGGATAGGCCGACAACAACTTCTCGAGCACGGCCTGGCCGACGAAGCCGGTGGCTCCGGTCAGGAGGACGTGCGCACCGGCGAGGGGATGGGACATCTCGTCAACGATACCCGGGGTCACCGGGGCCGCTGCCCACGCGTGCGGGGGGCGCCACCGAAGCCGTACCGGGCCTTCTCACGGCGGCTGCGCCGTCACGCCGGCAGACCGCGTGGTTGTCGACGCCGGCCAGCCAGCGCGGGCTGCGGACGTCGGCCGGTAGGACGTGGGACGGTCCGCCGAACGGCCGAGGAGACCAACGTCTCCCACATCGGGCTTGCCCCACCGGCGACGGCGTCTACCATCAGGGGTTGCATACCAGCCGTCGAGGAATTCAGGAGCCATGGGCGTCGCTGACGGACCGCAATGGTTGTGCGCTGCGTATACACGGAGCGTTCTGGCCGTCGGGGGGACCGCCCCTCGCGAGGAGATCGCCGAGGTCTGCGGGCGGCTGCTCGACCGCTGGCAGGAGCCGGACCGGCACTTCCACAACATCAAGCACCTCGTGGACCTGCTGGCCCGCGTGGACGAGCTGTCGCAGGAGACGCACGATCCCGACGCCGTCAGGCTGGCCGCCTGGTACCACGGGGCGATCTTCAACTCCGCCGTCTCCAAGGTGTATGCGCGCAGCGGCGGTGAGGACGAGGTTGCCTCGGCCGAGCTCGCCAGCGCCGAGCTGACCGCGCTCGGCGTCCCGGCGGCCACCGTGGCCCGGATCGCCGAGATGATCACCAACCTCCGCCGTCACGACGCCGATGTGCGAGACATCGACTGCCTCGCGCTGTGCGACGCGGACCTGGGGATCCTCGCCGTCGAGCCGCAGCGCTACCGGTCCTACCGCGTGGCCGTCCGAGCCGAGTACGCGCAGATCCCGGACCGGCACTACCTCGAGGCCCGGGCCGCGATCGTCGGCAAGCTGCTCGCGCGGCGGAACATCTTCCTCAGCCCGATGGGGGCCCGGTGGGAGGACCGGGCACGGGAGAACCTGCGTGCCGAGCTCGATCGGCTGGAGGCGGACTTCGCCGCGCTGGGGACTACCGACCCGGCCGACTCGGTCATCGCGGCCGAGGCGGCGCAGGGCGAGCCGGTCGTGGAGAAGACACCCCGTGAGTTCACCGAGCCCGGGACCGGCAGCTTCCCCGCCGTCGCTGCGCTGGAGCCGGCGGAGGACGCCGGACCCTCGATCGCCCGCACGGATCGACCGCTGCACATCGACGGACCCGAGCCGGCAACCCGGCCCAGCCGCACCGAGGGGCCCGGCACCGCCCGGCCCGCCCCTGCGGCGGGGAACGCCGCCCGGCCCGTCCCTACGGAGGGGACATCCGCCCGGCCCGCCCCTGCGGAGGGGACCCCGGCCACGGCCGGCGAGGGGCGCGACGCCGGCGTCGACGCGCCGCCGACCAGCCGTCCGTCGTCGCTGGAGGCGACGCCTGACGACTTCGCCGGCCTGGGGCGCGCACCGGCACGGGACCGCGAACACACCGCTCAGAGCGCGCGCGAGGCGATCGGCGCCGCGGTACAGCACGGTCGCGAGCGCGCCGTCCAGGAACGCCTGCAGCGAGAGCACCTCGATGCCGTACGCGCCGAGCGGGAGCAGGCCACCGCGGCGTTCCGGGAGCGCCGCCGCACCGACGGAGCGGCCTCCCCGCGCTCGGCACAGACGCCCGCCGAAGCCGAGCCGGTCCCGACCCGCGAGCCGGCGCCCGACCTCGAGGAGCAGGCCGTCCCGCCCGCTCCGGCCGACGCGCACGGGCCCGAGTCCTCGCCGGAGCCCGAGTCCTCGCCGCAGCACGGCATCGAGCGTGAACCGGAGTACTTCGACTTCCCCCGGCGCAAGCACAAGGATCATTGATCCTGCCACTTCGTCCACAGGTCGCAGACCGGGGCGCTGTGCCCGCACCGCGGTCGCCCTAGGTTCGGGCTGTCGCCGCGACCGAGCGGCGTCGAACCCGAGGGAGGCACCATGGCTCGTTTCCAGGTCGACAGCACCGAGGTGGCACAAGCCGCTGCACGGACGCGGCTGAGCACGTCGGCGATCCGCGCCGAGGTCACCGCGATGATGGCGCATCTCGTCCAGCTGCAGTCCGGGTGGACCGGGGCGGCAGCGGCGTCGTTCGGGATGTGCGCGGACCAGTGGCGCAGCACGCAGGCGCAGGTGGAGGCGTCACTGGAGCAGATCACGCTCGCGCTCGACGCCGCATCCCGCACGTACGAGGACGCCGAGGTCAACGCCCAGGGCCTGTTCGCGCGCTGACGGGCGGAGCCGGTTGGCGCGCTGCGGTACATGGCGGAGCCGGTTCGCGCGCAACTGCGGTACATGGCGGAGCCAATTCGCGCGCTGCGGTACCCGGCGGAGCCGGTCGGCACCGGGCCGGCGACGCCCCCTGGCCGTGGTCCCCGTAGCATCGCGCCATGGTCATCCTCATCGATCCGGCGCGGTGGCCGGCGCACGGGACGACGTGGGCGCACCTCGTCTCGGACGCGTCGCTGACCGAGCTGCACGCGTTCGCGGCGGCCAACGGGCTCCCGTCGCGGGCCTTCGACCTGGACCACTACGACGTCCCGGCGGACCGGGTCGACGGCCTGGTCGCCGTCGGCGCGACGCCCGTCCCGGCCCGCGAGCTGTTACGGCGCCTGCGCGCCTCCGGGCTGCGAGTACGCGGCGCTGACCGGGGGGCGGAGCGGTCCCGGTCGCGCCGGGCGGATCTGACCCGCAGGTGGGCCGCCCTCGACCCGGACACCCCCGGCTGGGCGGCGGTCGGCCGGCACCTGCTCGACCGGTGGTCGCAGCCGCACCGCCGCTACCACGACGCGGTGCACCTGGCCGAGGTCCTGGGGCACCTCGACGTGCTCGCCGACGGCGGGGAGGAGGTGGGCCGCGCCGTCGTCCTGGCCGCGTGGTTCCACGACGCCGTCTACGACGGCGAGCCGGGCCGCGACGAGGAGCGGTCGGCCGAGCTGGCCGCCGCGGTGCTCGCCCCGCTGCTCCCCGATCCGGAGGTCGCGGAGGTGGGGCGGCTGGTCCGGCTGACCGCGAGCCACGCACCGGGGCCGGCGGACCGGGCCGGTGCTGCGCTGTGCGACGCCGACCTGGCCATCCTGGCCGCGCCGGCGTCCCGCTACCGGGCGTACGTCGGCGCGGTCCGGGCGGAGTACCGGCACGTGCCGGAACCGGAGTTCCGCGCGGGCCGCGCCCGGGTGCTCGCACGCCTGCTGGCGGGGCCGCTGTTCAGCACGGCGGTCGGCCGGTCGAGATGGGCTTCGCGAGCACGGGCCAACATGCTCGCCGAGCTCACGACGCTCACCTGATCGACGGTCGAAGACGCCGCACCGGGCGGCCCCGACCGCCACGACCGCGCACCCCCGGTCCCGCGACGGGACCGGGGGCTCACGGCGATCTCAGAACCAGCGCGGGATCTGGTCGAAGCATGCTCCGGAGCTTCCCGGCCAGAACCCTCAAGATGAACCTTTGAGGAACCTTTGGGAGATCTGAACAGCCGTCGCCGCGGAATCATGAGGTTCGCTGGGCAGTATCTGCCAGGTACCCGGGAGTTCCGGGACACAGCGAGATGTGAGGACGCAGATGTTCGGCATGGCCACGGCTCGACGCACGAAGAAGGCACACACGGCTACCCCGCTGTACGCCGTCCGGGCCCGCGCCGCCACGCCCGAGGTCGACGCGGACACGATGCCCGAGCTCGGTGCAGCCGCCGAGCTGGCCGACCTCACCGAGGTCTGCGACTACTACATCGAGGTGCTCGACCGCCGTATGTTCCGGCTCCGGGCAGCGCTGCGGAGCAACGACAGCACCCGCGCCCTCGTCGCGTCCCGCGCCCTGTGCACCACCGCGAGCGCGATCGGTGCCACCGACCTCGACGCTCTCACCGCCTCGATCGAGCCCTGGATCCGCCGCGACGAGCTGCGCCGGGCCTCCGCCGCCATCTCCACGATCGCCTCCCTGGTGGCCGACGCGCAGACCGCCCTGCGCGAGCAGGCGGTGACGGTGACCGCCTGACGGCGGCTCGACACGACGAGAACGACCAGGGCGCTGGCGCCCGCCTCGGCCGCACGGCCGGGACGGCGGTCAGTTCGTGGTCGTGGGGGTGAGACGGTACCCGGCGCCGCGCACCGTCTCGATGAAGCGCGCCTCCAGCCGGTTCTCACCGATCTTGCGTCTCAGGTTCGCCACGTGCACCTCGATGGTGCGGCGGTCCGCCTCGACGACCTCGCCCCCGGAGAGGCCCGAGCCCGACCAGAGCGAACGGGCGAGCTCGTCCTTGCTGATCACTCGTCGCGGTGCCGCGAGCAGCACCGCGAGCAGGTCGAACTCGCTGCGGGTCAGGTTGACGGTCTCGCCGTCGACGGAGAGGGTGCGGGCCGAGACGACGAGCTCGAGGCCGTTGTGGACGAGCACCTTCTCGCGGGCGTGGCCACGCGCCTCGACGAGCACCGCGGCGCGCGTCGAGGCGACGACTGTCGGCGCCGCGGACCCCACGCCCCTCCCGGCCGCGCGACCGG
>NZ_JBTSDU010000052.1:0-18662 GCF_054605595.1 Georgenia sp.
CCGGTCCCCGGCGACCACCTCGGCGTGGATCCGCCGTTGCAGGTCCCAGGCCCACCGGTAGTCGACCAGCGCGGTTCCCAGATCGATGCGCTCAAGCTCCACCCCTCGATCGTAGACTGCGCCGGCTCCCGCGCGGCTGGCCGTCCATGCTGCGACCGTTGGTCCATCCGCCCGCTCATGCCCGATCGCGCGGGCAGCGCACGCCCGCGACCGCGCGGGAGTCACGATGAACCGACCGACCCTGACCAGGCATCCCGGCCCCGTACCCGTCTCGGTCCTCGTCGTCGACGCGGCAACCGACTACTCACTGCTCCTGGTAGCGAGCTACCGCGCGGAACTGACCCGGCACGACCACCCGGCCGTGGCGATGCGTGCCGCGCGGCGCGCGTGGACGACTTCGCCCGCATCGGCGCCAAGGTGCCACATCTCGCCAACCTCACGCGCTATGGGAGCCCGCAGTGGAGCTTCCCAACCCCAGGACGCGGTTACCGCTTGTGCATCACCAGTCGTGCACCGACCCGTCGAGGCGCCGAGCCACTGGCAAGTACTTGGGGTCATAGGGGAACCGGTTGGCGGCTTTGTCGTCGTACTGGACACCGAGCCCCGGCTCTTCGGACACGGACAGCATCCCGCTGCTGAAGGTGGCTCCGCCGTGAAACACCTCGAGGGTCTCGGGAGCAAAGGCCATGTACTCCTGGATTCCGAAGTTGGGGATGGAGACGTCGATGTTGGTCGCGGCTGCGAGGGAGATTGGGGACAGATCAGTGGGGCCGTGGGATCCGCTGCGGACCTGGTAGAGGGCGGCAAGGTCGAAGATGCGACGCAGATGGGTGATTCCGCCCGAATGGGAAACCGAGGTGCGGACATAGTCGATCAACTGCTCGGTGATGAGGCTCTGGACGTCCCAAATGCTGTTGAGGACTTCCCCGACGGCAATCGGGGTGGTCGTGTGTCCGCGAATGTGGCGAAAGCTCTGCTGGTTCTCCGCCGGAGTGGGATCCTCCATCCAGAACAGGTGGAGCTCCTCGATCTCTTTGCCGAAGCGTGCCGCCTCGTTGGGAGTGAGTCGATGGTGGACGTCGTGGAGGAGGTGGAAATCGAACCCGAAACGGTCGCGGACCTTGCGCAGGTATTCGGGCGCGAAGGCGAGATACTGTTCGGTGGACCAGGCCTGCTCACTGGGCAGTGAGGTTGCGGCGGGTTCGTAGACGAGCCCCTTGCGCACCCCGTAGCTGCCGGCCAGGCCGGGCACGCCGGCCTGGGCCCGGATGGCTTGGTATCCAGCTCCCTGGAAGCGTGCGATGTCGTCCATGAGTTCTTCGACGTCCGCGCCACTGGCGTGGCCGTAGACCATCACCGCGTCACGGGAACGGCCCCCCAGCAGTTGATACACCGGAAGACCGGCAACCTTGCCCTTGATGTCCCACAACGCGACATCCACGGCGGCGATCGCCGTCATCGTCACCGGGCCCCGACGCCAGTACGAGCCGCGGTAGAGATACTGCCAGGTGTCCTCGATGCGTGCCGGATCGCGACCGATGAGCAGCGGGGCCACGTGGTCACGCAGGTAGGACGCGACCGCCAGTTCACGTCCGTTGAGCGTGGCGTCGCCGAGGCCGGTGACCCCGTCTGACGTGGTGATGCGGAGTGTGACGTAGTTCCGTCCCGGCGCCGAGACGAAGACTTCGGCCTTCTCAATGGTGCTCATGGAGTTCCTTGGGCCGGGTACCGACCTGGGGTGGGGCAGATGATGGGCTGGTGGGGGTCTCCCACACGATGACGGACTTACGCACCGGACGTGCGTTCGGGTCGGAGACGAACAGCTCCGGGGACGTGCGCTCCACGGACTGGATGTCCTCGAAGATGACGCGCACATGGTTACGGAGCAGGTCCTGGGCGCCCTCGAGGTTCCCCGCGACCAGAGCATCGAGGATGGCGCGATGCTCGTCGACGAACCTGCGCGTCGATGCCTGCTGTTTGTAGCCGAGCAGCCGCGCCCGATCGAGGTGTCCCTTCGCCGCCACCACGGTCTCCCACGATGCTTCATGGTCGGCGAGCGCCATGAGCCCCCTGTGGAAGTCCTCGTCGAGCTCGAAGAACGTGCCGAGGCTATCGGTGACATGCTCCTGGGCGTCGAGGTTGGACTGCAAGGCCGCCAGCACCACGGGGTCCAGTGGCGACCTCAGTGATCGCAGCGATGCGAGTTCCACTGCTTCCCGCAGGAACTGCGCTTCATGCACTCGGCGCGGATCGACACGCGAAACAAAGGTCCCCACCTGTGGAATGACCTCAACCAGGCGTTCCTGGGCGAGGAGTAGCAGGGCCTCTCGGACTGGGGTGCGCGAAACCCCCAGAGTGGCTCCGACTTCGTTCTCGGAGACGGCGGTCCCGGGTGGTAGTTCCAGGCGGATGATGCGCGAGCGAAGGAAGTCGTAGGCCTCGCGTCGGCCAACCCTCGTGGTCTGGGCCGCCATGTCCGTTCCCTCCCTCGGGCTTTCACGTGTACCCATCCTACGGGGTTGACACCGCTTCTGGACGATGCTTGTATACCACCGCACCATACAGGCAGTCGTCCTCACTTTCCGTAGAGGTTCGGCATCAGCGCAACGAGGCGAGGGGTAGTCAGACGATGTCGTCTTCTGTCAACGGCGAACGTCCTCTTCGCGACACTTCTGTAGAAGATCAACCGGAGGAGCACGTGAAAGCAGTAGTCGTGCACGGTCCGGGCGATCTTCGGGTCGATGACCTGCCCCAACCAGTGCCGGGGCCCGGGGAGGTGCTCCTCGCCGTCGAGTGGGGCGGTGTCTGTGGCTCGGACCTGGCCTACGTCGCTCGTGGGATATCGGGCACCGCGGTGCTCAAGCACCCACTGGTTCTCGGCCATGAGTTCGCCGGCCGCGTCGTCGCCGTCGGTGATGGCGTCAACGAGGCACTCGTGGGCCAGGCCGCCGCGGCCTACCCGCCAACCCTTGTCGGCGATGGGGCCATGCCCGAACGACTCGCCGGCCGCACCAACCTTTACCCGTCGGTGCGCTACTTCGGTTCCGCAGCCCTGGCCCCTCACACCGACGGCGGGTTTGTCACGCTCAAGGTGATCCGGGCTGACCAACTCATCGCTCTGCCAGACGGCGTCAGTACCCGCCTCGGCGCCGTCGTTGAACCTCTCGCCGTAGCGCTCCACGCGCTTCGGCGAGCCGCAGACCTCGTGCCGGGCGGCGTCGTGGGACGAGAGATCCTGGTCAATGGTTCAGGCCCGATCGGTCTGCTTGTCGTTGCAGCGGCCAAACACCTGGGAGCGGCATCGGTGACAGCTGCTGACGTCTCACCGGCGACCCTGTCGCTCGCTGTGGCAGTGGGCGCAGACGAGACCGTGAATGTCTCCTCGGCTCCGTTCACCCGGGAGTACGAGATCACCATCGAGGCATCCGGGGCGCCGGGAGCCCTGGGGCCCGTCCTGCGTGCGACGGCTCGAGGAGGTGCTGTCGTCCAGGTCGGCAACCTCCCGGCAGTCGAGGTGTCGGCCGTCCTGGGGGATCTGGTGACCCGGGAGATCCTCTGGGGCGGCTCGTTCCGCTTCGTCGACGAGATGACCGAAGCCGTCCAGCTTCTTGCTGATGGGCTCGACGTCGAACCGATCCTCACCCATGACTTCGCCATCGATGACGCCATCGAGGCGTTCGCCGTGGCCGCCGATCGGTCCACCGGCTCCAGCAAGGTGCTGCTCCACATGGCCGGATGACCAACGCCTCCGTGCGACAGCCGTCGCGGATCAAATACTGCTGAACCCATCCACCCGATCGACAAAACCCTCGGAACACGATGCACGTCTACAAAGGAGTTACTGTGAAACGACCACTCGTCATCCTGACAGCCGCCGTCATGACGGTCGGGCTTGCTGCGTGCAGCCCTGACACCGGCGAATCGGACGCCGGGCCCACGACCATCCGCGTGGCTGACAACTGGGCTGCGAGCCATCCGATGGCTGCAGCACTCGACGAGGTCTTCAAGACCCAGATCGAGGAAGCCTCCGACGGTGAGCTGCTCGTCGAGGTTTTCCACTCGGGCACCTTGGGCAACGAGTCGGACCTCTGGGACGGCGTCCGAAACGGCACCCTCGAAGCCGTCGTCGTCGGTACGCCGATGAATGAGGAATACCCGAAGATGCTCATCTCCGACTGGCCGTTCCTCTACCGCGACCTCGAGCACGCCAAGACCGTGTGGACCGGCGATATCGCCCAGGACATGAGCGACCAGTTCAACGAGCAGTTCCCGACGACCTACATCCTCGGCTGGGGCCCGAACAGCGCCCGGACGTTCTCGAGTTCCAAGCCCCTGGAGTCAGTCGATGACTTCGCCGGGCAGAAGTTCCGGATGCCCGGCAACCCGATCCACCTCGGCATCGTGGAGAGCGTCGGCGCCAGCCCGCAGGTGATCCCGCTCGGCGAACTGTTCACCGCACTCGAGACGGGCGTCGTCGACGGCCAGGACAACGGCATGGTGACGATCATCAGCGAAGGGTTCTACGAAGTCCAGGACTACGTCTACGAGACAAACCACATCATCGCCACGCTCGAGCTCATCGTGAGCGCGCCGTTCATGGACAGCCTCAGCGAGGAGAACCAGCAGATCGTTCGCGACGCTGCCGACGCCACGGTCGCGCAGGCGTGGGACAACTACCTTGCGAGCGTCGACGCAGACCGGGCCTTCCTCGAGGAGAACGGGGTCACCGTCACGCCGATGACGGACGCCGACCGTGAAAATATGATCGACCTTTTAAAACCACTCACGGAGAAGCTCCTCAGCGAGAACGACTGGGCACCGGCGCTCACAGCGCAGATCCAAGAGATCAACTGACCTCCTGCTGGCGGGGTGCCGACGAGCAGGCACCCCGCCACACGAGGCAAGGAGGAGTTGCGTGACGAAGGTATTCAACTCACTGTTCCGAGCTGTCGAAGTGCTCATGGCTGTGTTTCTGTTCATGATGGTCGCCCTCATGTTCTTGAACGTTGTCCTGCGCTTCCTGTTCTCCACCGGCTTCGCCTGGTCGGAGGAGGTGACACGACTGAGCTTCATCTATCTGGTGTACCTCGGGACGATCGGCGCCTTTCGGGACAACCAGCACCTCGGTGTGGACACGCTCATCGATCGTGTCCCCGAGAAGGCTCAGAAGGTTCTTTACACGATCGTCCAGCTGATCATCATGTGGACCATGTGGCTGCTCGTTCAGGGGAGTTGGGACCTCGCCGTCCAGAACCTGGGCGATCGGTGGGTCGCCACCCAGTACCCGCGGGCGCTGGTCTTCGGGATCGGTGTCGTCACCGGGGGCGCGATCCTGTTCATCGCGGGCGCAAACCTCTACCGGCTGTTCATTCTGAAGCTATCCGTCAGTGAGCTCATCGCCACCAAGGATTCGGACGTCGAAGGCGTCATCGGCGCCGAAGAATCTCAAGGGAATGGGTAGGCATGCGGGTTCTTGGACCTTTGTTCGGCTACCTCATTGGTGCGATCGCCATCGGTGTGCCGATTGCCTTCGCGCTCCTCTTCACCTCGGTCGCCACCGGTGTGCAGATGGGCGGAAATGCCGGCGATCCGCAGATCATGGCCGCGCAACTCATGCGCGGCACGGACTCCGTCGCGATGATGGCACTGCCATTCTTCATCCTGACCGGCGAACTGATGAACCGTGGCGGTTTGACCCGCCGGATCATCGCTCTTGCCAGAGCTACCGTTGGCCGGGTCCGGGGCGGCTTCGGATACGTGACCATCCTCGCCTGCCTTCTCTTCGGAAGCCTCGTCGGTTCTGCCGTGGCGAGCACCGCTGCCCTGGGTGCGATCCTCATCCCGATGATGGTGCGCGAGGGATACAACCGGGAGCGCTCTGTCGGGCTGGTCGCTTCTGCGAACCTCGTGGCACCGATCATGCCGCCCTCGGTGCCGCTGATCATCTTCGGCGCGACGGCGGGTGTTTCGATCAGTTCGCTGTTCCTCGCGGGCATTGCGCCGGCTGTGTACATCACGGTAACGATGGCCGTCGTGTGGTTCCTCATCGCGCGTAAGCACGAGAACATCAAGTCGGACATCCCCAAGACTTCAGTCAAGGGGCACTTCAAATTGCTTTTCGGTGCCATCTGGGCACTACTGCTGCCGGTGATCATTCTGGTCGGCCTGCGGAGCGGCATATTCACAGCAACCGAGGCCGGCGTCGTCGCGGTCGTGTACGCGTTGTTCGTGGGTTTGGCGGTCTATCGTGAGATCAAATTCAATGAGCTTCTCAGTGCGTTGATGGCGTCGGCGAAGATGTCAGCCGTGGTCATGTTCCTGGCGGCTGCCGCACAGGTCGCCGCCTATTACATGGCGATCTCCGGCCTGCCGGCGACCGTCACCAAGGTGTTCGGAGCCCTCACCGATCATCCGACGCTCCTCATGATCATCCTCATGCTGTTCATCATCGCGGTGGGGACGATCCTTGACGTCATACCGACGATCCTCATCTTCACGCCGATCTTCCTGCCGCTCCTCAACGAGGCCGGAATCAACCTCATCTACTTCGGCATCGTCTTCACGCTGGCCAATGTCCTCGGCCTCATCACGCCCCCGGTCGGCCCGTCGTTGAACGTGGCGGCTGCCGTCGGGAAGGTGAAGGTCGGTGCGACCATCAAGCCCGTGATGCCGTACCTCCTCGCCCAGACCGTGCTCGTCATCGTGCTGGTGCTGGTCCCGGAGCTCATCTTGACCCCGTTGGGCTGGCTGGACACCTAGACAAGGGCGCCGCCGGCGCCAGAACGACATGAGCAGATGGTCCTCGCAGCCGCGAGGACCATCTGCTCATGTGCCTCAGCTACTCGCGAATGACCCCCAGGGACTCTCGGGCCGTGGCCAGACCCTGCTGGAACCCGGGATCATCCACGACCTGGCCGGGTCGCGTGGTGACCGTGGCGCCACCGGGTACAGCGCGAACGCCCCGCCCCACGCGCTGTCCACAGGCAGTGCGGTCCCCGTGCACGCGGGGGCGCGGCAGTGGTTGGCTCGGACCATGTTCCAGCATCGTCGCTCTCACCCTCCCGGGGCCCCGGACGTGCCGGGCTACGAGTTGTTGACGCCCGTCGGGTTCGGCGCTGCCGGGGCGGTCTGGTCCGCGCGGGACCCGGGCGGGCACGGCGTCGTCGTCGCCGTCGTGCCACTGGCCCCGGGGCCCCGCGGCGCTGCGCAGCTGCGGCGGCTGGGGCGGCTGCGCGGCAGCCACCACCCGCACCTGGCCCAGGTGCTCGACGTCGTCGCGCTCGCCGAGAGCCGCTGCGCGGTCGTGAGCGAGGTGGTCGCGGGTCCGAGCCTCGCCACCGTGCGCACCGCCCGTGGTGGGCTCACCGCGCCCGAGATCGCCACGCTGCTCGCCGGCCTCGGCGGGGCACTGGGGTATCTGCACGCGCGCGGTGTCGTCCACGCCGACGTGTCCCCGACAAATGTCCTCCTCGCCCCCGGCGGGGTCCCGGTGCTCGTGGATCTGGTGGGCGAGGGGGTCCGGGAGCGCGGCACGAGCGGGTTCGTCGCGCCCGAACGGGCCGACGGCGCCGCCCCCGGCGCCCCGGGCGACGTCTGGGCGCTCGCCCGGCTCCTGCTCTGGGCGAGCGACGGCGACGCCGCAGTCGACCGGCTCGTCGGTCCGGCGCTCTCCGCGAATCCGGGGACCCGGCCGGCGGCGCGTGACCTGGCGACCCTCGCGCCGAGCCTGGCCCACGCGAGCGGGGTCGTGCTCCCCGACCCGGGCGCACTCGCGCAGGCTCAGCTGCGGGCGGACGCCGTGCACGTCCCCACGCAGCTCGCCCAGACCCGGCGGGTACGCCGGGTCCACCGGCGGGGGAGTCCCGTGCGACGTGTGGCGGTGCTCATCGGTCTGGCGGTGCTGGGTGTGGGTGGGGTCGGCTGGACCGCGGGCGGCGAGCTCCCGGCACCCGGTACGAAGGTTGTGGACGCCGGACCGGCCGTCGCCACCGAGCACGATCCGGGGGGCGGCGCCGGTGGGAACGTGTCCGTCGGGCAGGCCGAGGTCCTCGTTGCTGTGCGAGAGCTGCTGACCGCGCGGGACGACGCCCTGCGTACCGGCGACGCCGCGTTGCTGACATCGTTGTCGGTGCCTGGCTCGGCTCCGGCGGAAGCGGACGCGCTCCTGCTCGACCGGCTCCTCGCCGCGGGCGCCGTCGTCGAGGGTCTGCGCACCGAGCTCTCCCGGTTGCGGGTGGTGGCGGCCGCGCCGGGCCGAGGCTCACACGGCGAGGGGGCGCAGGGCGCGGCCGGGGGTGCGCCGGTGGGCAGTGGACCGGCAGGTGGGCGTACGGAGGTGGGTGGGGGTGGTTCCGGAGGTGCGGTCGTCGTCAAGGCGTGGACACGGCAGGGGGCGTACTCCGTCGTGACCGAGGGGGCTTCGCCGACCGAGGTACCGGCCCAGCCGGAGCGGTGCACCCGGCTCACGCTCGAGCGGCCGCCGTGGCGGGTTGCCGATGTGGCGCCCTGCTGAGGTGGAGTCCCCGCCCGGCGAGCGAGGACTCACCTCCCTCGGCCCTCCCTCCTGACCGGGCAGTTGCCCATCGATCTGCCTGGTGACGGCGCAGCGTCCGAGGCTCGCCCGTGGCGCGTTCGCGCGAGCGACGACGCTCGCGTTCATGGAAGGTAGCGGCGCCCCGCACCGAGGTGCGGGGCGCCGTGGTGTCCTCAGGTCGAGGTGCCTTCAGACCATGGCCGCGTCAGCTCAGACCGACCTCGGCCTCGAACGCGCCCTCCTCGAGGCGGCCCTTGACCGTCTGGAGGAAGCGGCCCGCGTCGGCGCCGTCGACCAGGCGGTGGTCGTACGTCAGGGACAGGTAGATGATCGAGCGGATGCCGATCGTCTCGTTGCCCTCGACGTCCATGACCACGGCGGGTCGCTTCACGATGGTGCCCACGCCCATGATCGCGACCTCGGGCTGGTTGATGATCGGCGTGTCGATCAGCAGACCGGCCGAGCCGGTGTTGGTGATCGTGAAGGTCGACCCGGACAGCTCGTCCGGGGTGACCTTGCTGTCCCGGGTGCGGGCCGCGAGGTCGTTGATCTTCTTGGCGATGCCACCGATCGTCAGGTCACCGGCGTCCTTGATGACCGGCACCAGCAGACCGCGCGAGGTGTCGACCGCGATGCCGATGTGCTCGGCGCCGTGGTAGATCACCTGGTCGCCGTCGATCGTGGCGTTGAGCTTCGGGTGCGACTTGAGCGCATCCGTCACCGCCTTCACGAAGAACGGCAGGAAGGTGAGCTTGGTCCTCTCCGCGGCCTGGAAGGCGTTCTTCGCCCGGGCGCGCAGGTGCGCGACGCGGGTGACGTCGACCTCCATGACCGAGGTCAGCTGCGTGGACGTGTCCAGCGACTCCCGCATGCGCTTGGCGATGACCTTGCGCAGGCGGGTCATCTTCTCCGTGGTGCCGCGCAGCGGCGAGACCTCGACCGGCGCGGGCGTACGCGGGCCGGCACCGGCTGGAGCGGCCGGGGCCGCCTGTGCTGCGGCGGCCTTCGCCGCGGCCATCTCGACGTCCTGCTTGCGGACGCGACCGCCGACGCCGGTACCGGTGAGGGTGGCCAGGTCGACGCCCCGTTCCGCGGCGAGCTTGCGCACGAGCGGGGTGACATAGGCCGTGCCGGCCGCGGCGGGCTCCGCCTTGGCGGTGGGAGCAGACCCGGACGCGGGAGCAGGGGTCGGGGCCGCAACGGCGGCGGGGGCCGGAGCGGCGGCTGCAGGGGTCGGTGCGGGAGCGGCGGCGGGGGCCGGGGCTGCCGGTGCCGGGGCCGCCGGTGCCGGAGTTGCCGGTGCCGCAGGAGGTGCCGGGGGAGCGGCGGGGGCAGGTGCGGGCTCTGCGGCCTGTGGGGCCACCTCGGCCGGAGCAGCGGCAACGGCCTGCCCGACGATGACGAGGTCGGTGCCGACCTCGACCGTCTCGTCCTCCTGGACGAGGATCTTCACGACGGTGCCTGCGATGGGCGACGGCACCTCCGTGTCGACCTTGTCCGTCGAGACCTCCAGCAGCGGTTCGTCGACCTCGACCGTGTCCCCCTCCGCCTTGAGCCAGCGGGTGACGGTGCCTTCGGTGACGGACTCGCCCAGGGCGGGCATCTTCACGGCTTCGCCGGCGGTGTCAGCCGCTGCCGGTGCCGCCGCGGGTGCGGCCGGCTCCGGCTGTACCTCGGCGACGGGTGCGGCTTCGGCGACGGGTGCGGCCTCGGCGGGGGCCGGCTGGGCGGGCGCTGCCTCGGCGGGGGCCGGCTGGGCGGGTGCTGCCTCGGCGGCCGGCGCGGACCCACCACCGTCAGAACCGTCACCGATCACGACGAGGTCGGTGCCGACCTCGACCGTCTCGTCCTCCTCCACGAGGATCTTCTCGACCACACCGGCGATCGGCGACGGCACCTCGGTGTCCACCTTGTCGGTGGACACCTCCAGCAGCGGCTCGTCAACCTCCACCGACTCCCCGACGGCCTTCAGCCACCGGGTGACGGTGCCTTCGGTGACGGACTCGCCCAGTGCGGGCATCTTCACGGACTCAGACATGTCCTGGCGTCTCCTTCAGTGGGTCAGTTGTGGGCGTGCAGGGGCTTGCCGGCGAGGGCGAGGGCAGCCTCACCCATGGCCTCGTCCTGCGTCGGGTGGGCGTGGACGAGGTTGGCCACGTCGTCGGGGTATGCCTCCCAGTTGACGATGAGCTGGCCCTCACCGATGAGCTCACCCACGCGCGCACCGAGCATGTGAACGCCCACGATCGGCCCGTCCTTCTCGCTGACGAGCTTGATGAAGCCGGTGGTGCCGAGGATCTGGCTCTTGCCGTTGCCGCCGAGGTTGTACTCGACGGTCTGGACGCCGTCAGCGCCGAACTTCTCCTTCGCCTCGGCCTCGGTGAGGCCGACGGAGCCGACCTGCGGCTCGCAGTACGTCACCCGGGGGATGCCCGACTCGACGATCGTCGGCGGGTTGAGGCCGGCGATCTCCTCGGCGACGAAGATGCCCTGCTGGAAGCCGCGGTGCGCGAGCTGCAGCCCGGGGACGATGTCGCCCACGGCGTAGACGTTGCCGACGCCGGTGTGGAGGCGATCGTTGGCGAGCACGAAGCCGCGCTCCATCGGGATGCCGTTCTCCTCGTAGCCGAGGTTGGCGGTCGCCGGACCGCGGCCGACGGCGACGAGGAGGAGTTCGGCCTCGATCGTCTTTCCGTCCTGCGTGGTGACGACGACGCCGCTGTCGTTCTGGGTGACGCCGGCGAACATGGTCTTGGTGTGGAACGTGATCTTGCGCTTGCGGAACGCGCGCTCGAGGCCCTTGGAGAGCGCCTCGTCCTCGTTGGGGACGAGGTGGGGCAGGCCCTCGACGATCGTCACGTCCGTGCCGAAGGAGCTCCACACGGAGGCGAACTCGACGCCGATCACGCCGCCGCCGAGGACGATCGCGCTCTTCGGCACGTAGTCGAGCTCCAGCGCCTGCTCGGAGGTGATGACCCGACCACCGATCTCGAGACCCGGGAGCGTCTTGGAGTACGAACCCGAGGCGAGCACGATGTTCTTGCCCTTGTACCGAGCGCCGTCGACCTCGACGGTGTCCGGGGCGACGAGCTTGCCCCAGCCGTTGATGACCTCGACCTTGCGGGACGAGACCAGGCCCTGCAGGCCCTTGTACAGCTTCGCGACCACGCCGTCCTTGAAGGTGTTGACGCCGGCCATGTCGACGCCACCGAGCGTGCTCTGGATCCCGACGCTCTCGCTCTCGCGGACGGTGTCGGCCACCTCCGCGGCGTGGAGGAGGGCCTTGGTGGGGATGCAGCCCCGGTGCAGGCAGGTGCCGCCGACCTTGTCACCCTCGACGAGGGCGACCTTCATACCCAGCTGAGCACCACGCAGGGCGACGGCATACCCACCGCTTCCCGCTCCTAGGACCACGATGTCGTACTCCTGCGAATCAGCCACGTACCTCTCCTTGAACACGCTCAGGGGACCTCTGGTGGGTCGGTATCACGGTCATTCTTTCACTCTCCGCGGGTCGAGGCCCAACCGTTCCGTGCCGAGCCGGTCACACGGACGCTCTGGGCCGCGGCCACGGGCCGGTCACGGCACGCACCGACACCTTGGCGCACTTCCTCGAACTCAGCGACCCGCTGCCGCCTCGAGGAGGCCGAGCAGCGTGCGGAGCCCCGCCGCGGTGCCGCCCTTGGGGGTGTAGCCGAACGCGTCGCGGGTGTTGAACGCCGGGCCGGCGACGTCCAGGTGCGCCCACGGCGTGGCGCCGACGAACTCCTGGAGGAAGAGCCCGGCCACGAGCATGCCGCCGGACCGGTCGCCCATGTTGGCGATGTCTGCGACCGGGGACTTCAGCGAGTCGCGCAGCTCGGTGGGCAGCGGCATCGGCCAGAACTCCTCGCCCACCGCGCCGGCGGCCGCCAGGACGTCATCGCGGACGGTGTCGGTGCCCATGACGGCTCCGATGCGCTCGCCGAGCGCCACCACCTGCGCCCCCGTGAGGGTGGCGATGTCGATGATCGCGTCCGGCCCCTCCTCGTGCGCGGCGGCGAGCGCATCGCCCAGCACCAGACGCCCCTCGGCGTCGGTGTTGAGCACCTCCACCGTGGTGCCGCCCCGCATGGTGATGACGTCGCCGGGTCGCTGAGCCCCGCCACCGGGCATGTTCTCCGCGATCGCCAGCCAGCCGGTGACCTTCACGGGCAGGTCGAGGGCGGCGGCCGCGAGGACGGTGTGCAGCACGGTGGCCGCGCCGGCCATGTCGTCCTTCATGTGGTCCATGCTCTTGGCGGGCTTGAGGGACAGGCCGCCGGAGTCGAAGGTGATGCCCTTGCCGACCAGCGCGTAGTGGGCCTTGGCGCGCGCCGGGGCGTGGACGAGCTTGACCAGGCGGGGCGGGCGCTGCGAGCCCTGCCCGACGGCGAGGATCCCGCCGTAGCCACCGGCCTCGAGCGCCTTCTCGTCGAGCACCGTGACCTTGACCTTGGTGCCCTTCGCCGCGGCCGTGGCAGCGGCGGCGAACGTCTGCGGGTAGAGGTGGCGGGGCGAGGCGTTGACGAGGTCACGGGTGGCCCGCACACCGTCGCCCACCACCCGGGCCCGGGCGAGGGCGGCCTTGGCGAGCTTGTCCCTGACGAGCGGGGTGACCAGCTCCAGGCGGGCCACCGGGGCGGGGTCGGAGCTCTTGTAATGGTCGAAACGGTAGGCGCCCAGCAGGGCACCCTCCGCGACCGCACCGACCTGTGCGGCGGTGTCCGCGGGCAGGGCCAGCAGCACGTGCGCGGTGCCGGCGAGGGCCCGGACGGCCGCACCGGCCGCTCGGCGCAGCGCCTCCGGGGCCGGGCCGTCGGTGCCGACGGCGCCCATGCCCGTGAGCACCACGACCGCCGCGGGCAGGTCGGTGCCGGCCGGGACACGGACCACCTCGTCGGCCTTGCCGCTCACCCCGAGCGCGGGGAGGAGGGCCTCGACGGCGGCCAACCCGGCACGGAGCGGGTTGCCGACCAGGATCCGGGGGCCGTCGTCGGTCTTCGCGACCGCGACGACGAGCGCATCGGCGCTGGAACGGGCTGGGAACTTGGCGATGAGATCGAGATCAGTCACACGCCGATGCTAGTCCGCGGGGCGCGGGGGGATAACCTCCCGGGGTGCTCCTCGCCGTCTCTGTCAGCGCGATCCTCGCCGCCGTCCTGGCGCTGTGGGCGACGTGGTTCGCCCTGGCCGACCGTGCCGTGATCCTCAGGCAGCTGATCTTCGGCGGCGTGGTGCTCCTGGCGCTGGTCGCGCAGGTGGTGGTCGCGCTGGTCGGGGTGAACGGCGGGCACGTCCTCGCGGACCCGTGGACGTTCTGGGGCTACGTGGCGACGGCGATCGTCCTGCTCCCGGCCGCGGGGGCGTGGGCGTTCGCGGACCGGAGCCGGTGGAGCTCGGTGGTCCTGCTCGTGGCGTGCGTGGCGATCCTGGCGATGCAGGCCCGCGTGTGGCAGCTGTGGTCGGCATGAACGGAGAGAACATGATGACGAGCGAGTACCGCCCACCGGTGGCCACCGGGCCGACGACGGACACCCGACGTCCCGCCTACGGGCTCGGCCGCGTCCTGATCCTCGTGTACGGCGTCTTCGCCGTGGCCGCGCTCGCCCGGGCCACCGTCCAGCTCGCGCAGCGTGCCGTCGACGCCCCGCTCGCGTACGCCCTGTCCGCGCTCGCCGGCCTCGTGTACCTCGTCGCGACCGTCGCACTCGGGCACAACGGACGCCGCATGCGCCGCGTCGCGTGGGGCGCCGTGATCTTCGAGTTCGTCGGCGTGCTCACCGTCGGCACGCTGAGCCTGGTCTCCCCGGACCTGTTCCCGGACGACACCGTCTGGTCCAGTTTCGGCCGGGGGTACGGGTTCGTCCCCGCGGTGCTGCCGGTGCTGGGCATCGCGTGGCTGTGGGTCTCCAGCCCCGTCCGGGTCGCCGCGCGCAGCGAACGGGACTGACGCCCACGGCGGCGGTGCACGCCGCCGGTAGGCTGGCGACGTGTACCCCCTCGCCTTCCGGCTCGTGGCCGCGCGCGTGGACCCGGAGCGGGCCCACCACTACGCGATGGTGCTGATCCGCGGCGTCGGGCAGGCGCCGGCGCTCAGCGCCGCGGTGCGTGCCACGCTCGGGCGCCGCCCCCGCCGGCCCGTGACGACGGTCGCCGAGCACGGCCCCCTCGCCCGCGCGGTCCCGGGCGTGCTCGGTCTCGCAGCGGGCATGGACAAGGACGCCGACGCCGTCCTGGGCATGGACATGCTCGGCTTCGGCTTCGTCGAGGTGGGGACCGTCACGGCGCTGGCGCAGCCGGGCAACGACCGGCCCCGGTTGTGGCGGCACGTCGGGCAGCGTGCCCTGCGCAACCGCATGGGGTTCAACAACCGCGGGGCCGCCGCGGCCGGGGAGCAACTGCGGCGCCTGCGTGCGACCCGTCGGGGACGCGGTGTCGTGGTCGGCGCGAACATCGGCAAGAGCAAGGTCACCGAGCTCGAGGATGCCGTGGCCGACTACGTGACCAGCGCCCGCGAGGTCGCCCGCTGGGTCGACTACCTCGTGGTCAACGTCTCCTCACCCAACACCCCGGGCCTGCGCGATCTGCAGGCGGTGGGCACCTTGCGCCCGATCCTCGCCGCCGTCCAGACCGCCGCGGACGACGTCGCGCGGCGCCGGGTGCCCCTGCTGGTGAAGATCGCCCCGGACCTGGCCGACGCCGACGTCGACGCCGTCGCGGACCTCGTGCTCGAGCTCGGCCTGGCCGGGGTGGTCGCCACCAACACCACCGTCGACCACGACCTGGGCCCCGGGGGGCTCTCCGGCGCCCCGTTGCGCGCCCGCGCCCTCGCCGTCGTCCGCCGGCTGCGTGAGCGGCTGGGGGAGGGGCCGGTGATCATGGGCGTCGGTGGGATCTCCTCCGTGCTCGACGCCGAGGCCATGCTTCTCGCCGGCGCCGACCTGCTGCAGGCGTACACCGCGTTCATCTACCAGGGCCCCGCGTGGCCGGGGCACATGAACCGGGCGCTGGCCGCGCGGTAACGCGGCCCAGGGCGGACGCGGTCGCCCTGGGCCCGGGGCTACCGCGCGAGCGGGAGCGCGGTTCAGGACGGACGCGAGTGCGGGGCGCGCTGCGACGTCAGGGCGGGATCGCGGACGACCTTGTCCCCGAGGATCTCGTCGATGCGCCCCATCAGCTCGTCGGGGACGTCCACACCCGCCGCCTGGACGTTCTCCGCCACCTGCTCCGGCCTGGAGGCACCGATGATCGCCGCGGCGACGTTGTCGTGCTGGAGCACCCACGCCACGGCCAGCTGGGCCATGGTGAGGTCGAGCTGCTCGGCGACCGGGCGCAGGAGCTGGACGCGGCGCAGCAGCTCCTCGTCGTCGACGAGCCGCCGGATGAATCGGTCGCCACCCTTCTTGTCGGCCGCGCGGGAGCCGCCGGGCACCTGTGTACCCGGTGCGTACTTCCCGGTCAGCACGCCCTGGGCCACGGGTGAGAACACGATCTGGGACAGGCCCAGCTCACGGGAGGCGGGCACGACGGCGTCCTCGATGACGCGCCAGAGCATGGAGTACTGCGGCTGGGAGGAGACCACCTGGAAGCCGAGCTGCCCGGAGAGGTCGTGGGCGACGCGGATCTGCTCCGCCGTCCACTCGGACACGCCGATGTACAAGGCCTTGCCCTGGCGCACGACGTCCGCGAACGCCTGCATCGTCTCCTCGATCGGCGTGGCGACGTCGTACCGGTGCGCCTGGTAGATGTCGACGTGGTCGGTCCTGAGGCGCTTCAACGAGCCGTTGATCGACTCCATGATGTGCTTGCGGGACAGGCCGGAGTCGTTCGGTCCCATCGGGCCGGTGGGCCAGAACACCTTCGTGAGGATCTCGAGCGACTCGCGCCGCTCGCCCTTGAGCGCCTTGCCGAGCACCTTCTCGGCCTTGCCGTTGGCGTAGGTGTCCGCGGTGTCGAAGGTGGTGATCCCGGCGTCGAGCGCGGCCCGTACGCACGCCGCCGCTGTCTCCTGGTCGATCTGGGAGCCGTGCGTGAGCCAGTTGCCGTAGGTGATCTCGGAGATCTTCAGGCCGGAACGGCCCACGTGCCGATGAGTGACCATGCCCGTGATGGTAGCCGGGGCGACGGCGCCGTCAGGCGGGGAACTCTCCCCGCTTCACCTGCGGCTTCGGCTGTCGGAGCCGGCGCCAGTAGAAGTTGCGACCGAAGGCGTAGAACGCCGTCCAGCGCGGGATGGCCTCGGCGCCGAACTTCTTGACGAGCTTGCGCCTGAGCATCTGGGAGGCGATCGCGGACTCGACGATCGCGACGAGGAGGAGGGCGTACATGCCGATCATCAGGGTGTTCGCGAGAGCCACGTTGGCGGACACGAACATGAGGACCACGATGATGACCAGCGCGAGCGGCATGAAGAACTCGGCGAGTGACCAGCGGGCGTCGACGTAGTTCCGGGCATACCGGCGCACCGGACCCTTGTCACGCAGCGGCAGGTAGCGCTCGTCGCCGGTCTGCATCGCCATCCGCTGGCGCTCGTAGGCCTCGTTGCGCTTCTGGCGCGCGATCCGCTTGGCCTCCTTGCGGTCGTCGACGACGATCGGGCGGCGGTTGCGCGCCTCGGCCTCCTTGCGCTTGGGCGTGGGGTGGCCCTTCCCGGCGGGCGCCTCCTGGGCGACCACGGGCTCGGCGGGGGTGCTGGTTCGACGACGTCCGATCACCCGACCATGGTAGTTGAGGAGAGACGGTCGGACGTCGTGCGTCAGGCCACGTCGCGCGGAACCGTCCGCAGCGGCGGCGGAACCACCCGCGGACGACGCTTCGCCACGCCGCCGACCACGGTCGAGCCCCGGGCCGGGCTAACCTCGACCGGTGACCACCGTCGACGACATCACCCGCCGTACCCACGAGGCCTTCCCCCGGGTGCGGGCCGATCTCGAGGCCCTCGTGCGCATCCCGAGCGTGTCCTCGCCCGCTTTCGACCAGGCCCACGTGCGCGCCAGCGCCGACGCCGTCGCCGCGCTGCTGCGCGACGCCGGTATGCCCGAGGTCGACGTCCTCACCCTCGAGACCGGGGACGGCCGCACCGGCCGCCCCGCCGTCCTCGCGCACCGCCCCGGCCCGGCCGGCGCGCCGACCGTCCTGCTCTACGCCCACCACGACGTCCAGCCCCCCGGTGAGGGCGCCGGGTGGTCCACCGCGGACCCGTTCGAGCCCGTGCAGCGGGGTGAGCGCCTCTACGGCCGCGGCGCCGCCGACGACAAGGCGGGCGTCATGGCGCACGTCGGTGCCCTGCGGGTGCTCGGTGAGGACCTCGGCGTGGGCGTCACCGTGTTCGTCGAGGGCGAGGAGGAGATCGGCTCGCCCACGTTCGGACCGTTCCTGCGCGCCTACCGCGACCGCCTCGCCGCCGACGTCATCGTCGTCGCCGACTCGAACAACTGGAGGGTGGGTGTGCCCGCCCTGACCACGTCGCTGCGCGGCCTGGTCGACTGCGACGTGGAGGTGCGCGTGCTCGACCACGCCGTCCACTCCGGCATGTTCGGCGGGCCGATCCTCGACGCCGTCACCCTCATGGCGCGCCTGGTCGCCACGCTCCACGACGACGCCGGCGATGTCGCCGTCGCCGGCCTCGTCGCCCGCCCGGACGCAGCGGTGGACTACCCCGAGGCCGCGCTGCGGGCCGACGCGTCCGTCGTCGACGGCTACCGCCTGGCGGGCACCGGGGCGCTGGCCGCGCGCATGTGGACCAAACCGGCGATCTCCGTGATCGGGCTCGACGCGACCTCCGTCGCGAAGTCCTCGAACACGATCGCCCCCGTGTGCCGGGCCAAGCTCTCCATGCGCATCGCCCCCGGGCAGGACCCCCGCGCGGCCGAGGCCGCCCTGACTGCGCACCTGACGGCACACGCCCCCTTCGGGGCGCAGGTGAGCGTGACACCGGGGGAGCGCGGCCAGGCCTTCGACGCCGCGGAGGACACCGACGAGATGCGCACCGCCCGGTGGGCGTTCCGGCAGGCGTGGGGAGTCGAGCCGGTCGACATCGGCGTCGGTGGCTCCATCCCGTTCATCGCCGACCTCGCCGAGATGTACCCAGAGGCCAAGATCCTGGTCA
>NZ_JBTSDU010000053.1:0-5198 GCF_054605595.1 Georgenia sp.
TGGAAGTTCATGGCCGGGCTGGACAGGATGACGCCGGTCAGCCCACCGAACAGGAACGTCACCATGAAGCCCAGGCTGAAGAGCATGGGGGTCTCGAAGGTGATCTTCCCGCGCCACATCGTGCCGATCCAGTTGAAGAACTTCACGCCTGTGGGCACCGCGATCGTCATCGTCATCAGCGAGAAGAAGGCCAGCATCACCCCGCCGGTGGTGAACATGTGGTGCGCCCAGACCGTCGTCGACAGGGCGGCGATCGCGATCGTCGCGAAGACGAGGCCCTTGTAGCCGAAGATCGGCTTGCGGGAGAAAACCGGGATGACCTCGGTGACGATGCCGAAGAACGGTAGCGCGATGATGTAGACCTCGGGGTGGCCGAAGAACCAGAACAGGTGCTGCCACAGCAGCGCCCCGCCGGCGTCCGGGTTGTAGATCTGTCCCCCGAGGACCCGGTCGACCACCATCCCGAAGAGGGCGGCGGCCAGCACGGGGAAGCTCATCAGCACAAGGATCGACGTGACGAGCGTGTTCCAGGTGAAGATGGGCATCCGGAACATCGTCATGCCGGGTGCCCGCAGGGTGATGATCGTGGCGATGAAGTTGACGGCCCCGAAGATCGTGCCGAAACCGGTCATCGCCAGGCCCAGCACCCACAGGTCACCGCCGAGCCCCGGCGAGAACGTGGCGTCGGCGAGGGGCATGTAGGCGGTCCAGCCGAAGCTCGCGGCCCCCTTGGGGGTGACGAAGCCCGCCACGGCGATGATTCCGCCGAAGAGGTACAGCCAGTACGCGAACATGTTCAATCGCGGGAAAGCGACGTCCGGCGCCCCGATCTGGATCGGCATCATGACGTTCGCGAACCCGGTGAAGAGCGCGGTGGCGAACAGGAACATCATGATCGTGCCGTGCATCGTGAAGAGCTGGTTGTACTGCTCCGTGGACTGCACGATCTGGATCCCGGGCTCGAACAGCTCCGTCCGGATGAGCAGCGCGAGCACCCCACCGATCATGAAGAACACGAACGACGTCGTCAGGTACATGTACCCGATCACCTTGTGATCGGTCGACGTGACCCACGAGACGACCGTCTTGCCCAGGTGCTGCCGCTGCGGCCGCAGGCCCGGCACGACCTCCGGTCGAACCTCGTACGTGGCTACCATCTCTACCCCCGCACCGTGAGAACTGGCCCGCCCGGGCCCTGCCCTGCGCCACGCGCACGGGTCGCCCGCGGCCCGTGTTGCCGAGAGTAGCCCCGAGTGGCAACGGACGAAACGGTCAGCTAACCGAGCGGCTCAGCCGGCCGTACCGGCCCACGTCGCGGGGCCGGCCCACACACCGTGCGTGCCGGTCCGGCTCCCCACGCAGCCGGTGCCGGTCCGCCTCCGCGCGCAGTCGGTGCCGGCCCGGCTCCCCACGCAGTCGGTGCCGGCCCGCCTCCGCGCGCAGTCGGTGCCGGCCCGGCTCCGCGCGCAGTCGGTGCCGGTCCGGCTCCCCGCGCAGTCGGTGCCGGCCCACCTCCCCGCACAGTCGGTGCCGGCCCGCCTCCCCGCACAGTCAGTGCCGGTCCGGCTCCCCGCGCAAGAGGTCGGCCACCTCTTCCTCCGGCCGCGGCGGGACGGTCTCGTCCTCCTCGAGGAGGACCGGGGCGTCGTGGGGGTACTCGGCGGCCTCGGGCCCGGCGGGTCGGGCGTGCGGACCGGGGTCGGGTGCGGCGTCGGGCCGGGGCCCGGTGGGATCAGCAGACATGACGGCCTCCCTCTCGTGCCCACACGTTACGACGGCCGACGTGTCCCGGCGAGAGATCCGGGCGGCTAACATCGCCCCGTGCGCGCGACCCTGATCCACGGCCCCCACGACATCCGCCTCGAAGAGGTGCCCGACCCACACGTGATCGACCCGACCGACGCCGTCGTCAGCGTGGTCGCCGGCTGCGTCTGCGGCTCCGACCTGTGGCGCTACCGCGGCATCAACCCGGTGCCGGAACCCACCCGGATCGGTCACGAGTTCGTCGGCGTGGTCGAGGAGGTCGGCCCCGCGGTGCGCACCCTGACGCCCGGCGACTTCGTGATCGCCCCGTTCGCCTACGGCTGCGGCGCATGCGTGAACTGCCGCCACGGCCTCCCGACGTCCTGCGTCCGGGGCGGCAACTTCGCCGGCCACGACAAGGACGGCCACCTGGTCGACGGCGGCCAGGGCGAGTACGTACGTTCGCCGTTCGCCGACGCCACGCTGGTGAAGGTCCCCGAGGCGCCCGACGACGAACTCCTCCCCCACGTCCTCGCGCTCACCGACGTCATGGGCACCGGTCACCACGCGGCGCTGCGTGGCGGCGTCCGCCCGGGCGCCACCGTGGCCGTGGTGGGCGACGGCGCCGTCGGGCTCTGCGCCGTGCTCGCCGCCCGCCGCCTGGGCGCCGAGCGCGTGACGATCTTCTCCCGCTACCCGGCCCGGCAGGCGGTGGCACGCACCTTCGGGGCCGACGACGTGATCGAGTCCCGTGGGGCGGAGGGCGTGGCCGAGCTACGGGATCTGCTCGGCGCCCCCGGGGCCGACGTCGTCCTCGAGGCCGTCGGCAACCAGGACTCCATGGAGCAGGCCATCGCCGCCGCCCGGCCCGGCGGCAACGTGGGCTACGTGGGGGTGCCCGCCGGGGTCACGGGGCTGGCCGTCCGGCCGCTGTTCACCCGCAACGTCAACCTGCTCGGCGGCGTCGCGCCGGTGCGGGTGTACCTCGAGGAACTGCTGGCCGACGTGCTCGACGGACGGATCCGGCCCGGTGCCGTCTTCGACCGGACGTTCCCGCTCGACGACGTCGCCGCCGCCTACGCGGCCATGGACTCCCGCGAGGTCATCAAGTCCATGCTGCGCCCGTGAGGGTCGGAGCAACGTGAGGGGTTGCTCCGCGAACCTCGCGGCGGAGCCGGGGGTGAGCGACAGGAACGGCTCCGGCTCGACGAGCTCGAGCTCCATCGGCGCCGGGGTGCCGGCGACGTCGACGAGGTCCACCCGGGCGTAGGCCGGCGGGTCCGGGGTCACCGCGAGCGCCTCCAGGAGCAGGTGGGACCACCTGGCCCGGTGCCACATGTCGACGCCGATGCCAGACTTGGGTGCAAGATCCGGGCAGGTCCCGACACAAGGGAGGCGAGGGGTCCGGCACCCCATGGTCCGGCATTCCGTGGCACGCTGCCCGGGACGCGGAGCGAGGCCGAGCAGAGGAGCCGCCGTGGACGAGCACGACGACGCATGGTTCGACACGGTGTTCCGGGCGCACGCCACCGCCGTGTACCGCTACCTGTTGCGCCGGGCGCCCACCGACGCCGAGGACCTCGCCGCGGACGTCTGGGCCACGGCGTGGCGACGGCGCGCCGACGTACCCGAAGGCGCCGAGCTGCCCTGGCTGTACCGCACCGCCGCGTTCGTCCTCGCCAACCACCGCCGCAAGCACACCGCGCTGCCGATGGCGGCGGTTCCCACCGGGTCGGTCGGCGACGACCCCGCCGACGTCGTGGTGGCGGACGAGGAGATCCGTGCCGCGCTGGCCCGGCTCAGCGCCCGGGACCGCACCGTGCTCCTGCTGCACGCGTGGGAGGGTCTGAGTGGCGCCGAGCTCGCCGGCGTCCTGGGGATCAGCCGTGGTGGCGCCGACGCGGCGCTCTCCCGCGCCCGGTCGCGGCTGGTCGAGGCCTGGGACCAGCGACCGGAGCCCGCCGGCCTGAGCTGAACGCGCCGTCGTGCAAGGACCTCGACGTCGCCGACATATGAGGGGTAGCAGCACCACGCCGCCCCCCGGGGCGGCGTGCCGTCGATGGAGGTAGACCGATGAGCGACCATGAACACCCCGAGATCGGCGCGGCGGACGAGGGCGGCCGCGAGCGGGCTCCGCTGGACCGGCTCCGTGCGGCGGACCCCGCGGCGGACGCGGCGCCGGACATGACGCGGCTGCGCGCGGCCATCGACCTCCGCCGCCCGGCCGCGCCCGACTCGCTCGACGCGGTCCGTGCCGGTCGGCATTCCCGCCTGGGCCGCTCGCGCTGGCTGCAGGTCGCGGCCGTGGCGGCGGGCGCCGCGGTGGTGGCGGGCAGTTACGGCCTGGGGCGGGCCAACGCCCCGGCGCCGGTCACCGCTGCCCCCGCGATCGACCTCGCCGCTGGGGCGTCGGGTCAGGCAGAGTTCGGCGGTGCAGCGATGGACGCGGCCGTCGCGGGCGACCAACGCCTGTCGATCTGGCCAGGGTGGGGGGCCGCGGAGCGGACGGTCTTCCACGGTGAGGGGTTCTCCGACGCCGCGGGCACGGCGACCGCGTGGACGTACGACGCGGCGTCGTCGTTCACGGCGGACCGGGCCGCGGCGCTCGCGGCGACGCTGGGGCTCGACGGCGCGCCCGAACTCCGCGACGGGACGTGGCAGGTCGGCCCGCCTGATGGGACGGGACCGAGCCTGACGCTCTACCCCGACAGCCAGACCTCGTTCAGTTTCTACGACCCCGGCAACGACCCGTACCAGTGCGTGGCACCGGCGACGGGTGGAGACGCCGCCGCCCCCGACGCGTCCGGCGGGGCCGGCGAGCCGGCCGTCGACCAGCCCTGCGAGACGGTCGACCTCGGCCCGGCCCCCGGGCCGGACGCCATGGCGGCCCGGCTGCGTGAGGTCATCGGCGCGGCGGGCCTCGACCCGGATGCGTACGAGTACGTGGCCGACCCGGTGGACGGGACAGGTGACGCGGTCGGCGCGTCCCTGAGCGCGTTCGAGGTCAAGGAGGAGCGCCGCACGGGCAGCGCCTGGTACCTCTGGATGACCGGCGCCGGGGTGCAGTCGATCAGCGGAACCCTGGCTCCGCTCACCTCGCTCGGGGACTACCCCGTGATCAGCGCGGCCGCGGCCGTGGACCGCCTGACCGACCCCCGCTTCGGGACCATCGGATTCGCGTGGCCCGCCGCCGAGGGGGGGCCGGTGGACACCTTCGTCCCGGAGCCGACGCCGTCGGGTCCGCCAACGACCGCCGTGGCGGGCGGAGCGATCCCCTGGCCGGTCGCGGACATCACGCTGGTGAGCGCGACCCTGGGTCTGGCCCAGCACCACGATCTCGGTTCGCGCTCCGCGCTCCTCGTCCCCGCGTACGAGTTCGCCGACGCCGACGGCCGGCGGTGGTCGGTGATCGCGGTCGCCGAGGAGTCGCTCGACCTCACCTCCCGTTGATCGAG
>NZ_JBTSDU010000053.1:5208-18473 GCF_054605595.1 Georgenia sp.
CCGGGGGTTCCGGCCGGGACCAGGTCCGGCCGGAACCCTCGGCGCGTGCCGGAGGCAGGTCGTAGCCTGGCCGCATGACCTGGAAGTTCTGGGAGCGGGACCGCGCTCGCGACGCCCGTGTCGGCCTGGTGCTCAGCGGTGGTGGGGCGCGGGTCAGTTTCCAGCTCGGCGCGCTGACCTACCTCTACGATCGGGTGGGCATCACCCCGCACGTCATCACCGGCACCTCCGCCGGGAGCATCCTGGCCGGCGCCCTCGCCCAGTCGAGCGAGGCCGCCGGGCAGCGCCGCGTGCTCGCGGAGCTCGAGCGGCTGTGGCGCGAGCTGCGGCAGAGCTCGGACATGTTCGAGGAGCTGGAGTGGTTCGCCACGCTGCGCGAGCACGGCCCCGGGTGGGTCGAGGCGTTCACCCGGCAGCGGCAGCGCCAGGACACGTTGGGCCGGAAGTTCGCCCGCGTGGCCAACCGCAGCACGCACCGGCTCGGTATCTGGGCCGGGGGCCTGGATCGGTCCACGCCCGGGTCGGGCGTCGCCGAGGCTGCCGGTGTCGTCGTCGGAGGCGGCACGGTCGAGGGTGGATCGGCCGAGGAAGCCGCTCCCGCGGTGAGACCCGGGTGGTGGCCGTTCGGTCACCCCGGGACCGAGGAGCCGGGCGCCGGCTGGAACCCGCTGAGCGCCCTGGAGCTGGTCGCGGTGCTCCGTGAGGCCGGGCGGGCCCGCCCCGAGCTGGAAACCATCGTGCGCGGCGCGTCGAGCGAGCGGTCCATGTACCGGCCGGGCCCGATCATCGACCGCCTGCTCGACCCCGCGGTATTCGTGCCCGAACGGGTCTCCGCCTCCGGCGTCACGCTGCGCATCGCCGTCGTCGGGTTGGAGTCCGGCGAGCTGCGCTACGTGACCGAGACCGGTGGCCTGGTGGACCGGGACAACGTTCCCGTACCCGGGGCGGCGCCCGTGCCGCTCGTGCGGGCGATCCTCGCCTCGTGCTCCATCCCGACCGTCTTCGCGCCCGTGCGCCTGGGCGAGGAGTTCTACGTCGACGGCGGGGTGCGGGAGACCCTGCCGACCGAGATCGCGATCGAGCATCTCGGGGTGGACACCTGCTACGCCGTCGTCGCCTCCCCGCCCGGCGTGCCCCGCGAGGACGGCTTCGCCGACAAGGACCTGCTCTCCATCGTCGTGCGCACCACCGCCGGGATCATGTCCGACGAGGGGCTGCGTGACGAGGTCGCCTACGCGCGGGCGGCGGGCGCCGTCGTCATCCAGCCTGAGATCGACGTGCACGACGTGCTCACCGTCGACCCTGGCCTGATCTCGATCTCCATGGACTACGGGTACCTGCGCGCCGCCGAGGCTCACGAGGGCGCGAGCACGGACGAGGAACTGCTCACCCGGGAGATCATCCTGCTGCGCAAGCGGATCTGGGCCGCGGAGGTGGCGCTCCTCGCACCGGCCGGCGTCGCACCGGGCGGCCTCGCATCGGGCGGCCTCGCACCGGGCGGCACCCGCGCCGCTGCCACCGCCCGCGACACCGAGCCGGCCGGCCCCCAGGACCCGGGGCGGCTCGCCGAGATCGTCCACCTCAAGCGCCGGCTGCGAGTGCTCGTCGACAGGGCGCCGGCCGGTCGGCTCCCGCCCGGGGCGGGCGAGTGGTGGCGCACCTGGGAGGGTCACCCCTGGGCGGTCGCGGTCCGCCCGGACTGGGCCTGATCAGCCCCGGGCGAGGAGCTCGACCAGGGAGGTGGCCGGGTGGCCGGTGAGCATGGGGACGTCGCGCGTGACGCCGGCCATCTCGCCCGCGGCGATCGCGGTGTACGTGCTGACCCACCCGTCGACCTCCCAGGCCGGGGCGCCGTACCGGGCCCGGGAGGCGTACGCCTCCTCGACCGTCTCGTCGACGTACCGGATCTGCCGCCCCCGGTGCTCACCGAGGATGGCGGCGACCTCGGCGAGCGTCAGCTCCGCCGGTCCTGTGAGGTCGTAGGTCCTGCCCTCGTGGGGCCCCGGGTCCAGGAGGATCGCCGCGGCGGCGTCGGCGATGTCGTCCTGGGCCACGGGTGCGAGGGCGCCGTCGCGGGCAGGGCCGCGGATGACGTCGTCGTCCCCGACGAGCGCCGCCATGAAGTCCAGGTAGAGGTTGTCGCGCAGCGCCACCGTGGGGATGCCGCTGGCAGCCAGGTACTGCTCGGTCGCCCAGTGCAGCCGTGCGTGGGTGAACGTGGCATCGGGCGCTGCGCCGAAGAACGAGACGTAGACGATCCGTCCGACGCCGGCGGCCCGCGCCTCGTCGACGACGCCGCGGTGCTCGTCGAGGCGGTTCGCCGACTCGCTCGCGGAGACGAAGAACAGCGTGCCGACGTCCTCGAGCGCGGCCCGGAGCGCGGCGCCATCGGCGTAGGAGGCGACGGCGACCTCGGACCCCGGAAGATCGGGGGCGCGGGAGGCGTCCCGCACGATCAGGCGCTGCCGCACCCCCGCGGCGGCGAGGCGCCCGGCCACCCGGCCGCCGAGCCGACCCGTCGACCCCGTGACCGCGATGGTCCCTGTGCCCATGGAAGCCAGCATAGATACGTTGCCCGCCACCACCGGGCCGTGGTCGGATCCATCCCTGGTCCCCGCCCGCATCGACCGAGCCCCCAGGTCGTCCCGGGTGCGAACCATCACCCGTCCGGCCGCGCCGTGCCCGTGCGGTCCCGCGCCGGGCCCCGCCGTCCGAGGACCCACCGGGGAGGCTCGGACGTCCGGGCTGACGCTCGCACCGACCGCCGCGGCAGCCGAGTGCCCGCAGACGTCAGAGCTCGGACGCGGAACCGAGCTCCGTACCCAGCTCGTTGTGACCGAACTCCTGCAGGAAGTGCGGCCCGCGGCCGGCGAGCTCGGCCTCGAACTCCCCCTGCCAGCCGCGATAGGGGGAGCCGGCGAGGAAGTCGTTGGAGAACCGGGGGTCGTCGGTGACCTCGGTGACGCAGAAGGCGGGGATCGCGAGGTCGGTGACCGGCCCACCCCGCTCGCACTCGGCCATCACGAGCGGGGCGTTGGCGTCGAGGAACTGGTCGATGACCCACCCGTCGGCGCCGAGCCAGATCGAGTGGCGGTACTTCAGCACCTTCGTCCCACCGCGCCGGACCATCTCCAGGCCGACGGTGGTGTCGAGCTCACGCTCGGCCTCGTAACGCGTCCCGCCCACGTAGGGACCCTTGGCGGTGAGGGCGCAGAAGGTGAATGCGCCGGCCACCGCGTCCAGCACCTCCTCGGCGCCGCCGACCGGGAGGTCCGCCGGCGCCGGCCCCTGGAGGCGGACCCGCAGCGCGTATCCGTCCGCGGCGAGGTAGTAGCTCTGGACGATGACGTCCGGTGCCGGCTCGTCGAGCAGCGCGGAAGGGAGCTCGCGGACGAAGAACTTCCGTTCGAACTCGAAGTCGCCGTACCCGGTGTCGCTCATACCCGGAACCTACCTGCGCGCCGCCGCCGGAAACACCTTCCGTCGATCTCCGCGCGCCGCGCGCTGCGCCCGACAGCCGTGGCCGGCTCCCCGCGCGGGTCGCGGTGGAGCCCCGCGGGACGCCGTCACGGGACGCGGGGCACCGAAAGCAGACGCCACGCCACCCGCGGCGCGGGTAGGACCGGAGTCCGACGTGTCGCCGCCGCGCTGCCGTAGGGTCCGCAGTGTGAGGGCGAACGCATGAGGAACGGGATCGGTCCGGTCCGGTACGGGCTGTCGCGGGCGTACTGGGCACTGAGCCGGTGGACGTATCGGTCGGAGTCGATGCCGCCCGACGGCGCCGGCATCCTCATCGGCGCCCCGCACACGTCCAACTGGGACTTCGTCTTCATGCTGGCGATCAGTTGGCGCGCCCGGATCCAGGTGCGCTTCCTCGGCAAGCACGAGCTCTTCAAACGGCCGTTCGGTCCGCTCATGCGCACCCTCGGCGGCATCCCGGTGGACCGGCGCGACCCGCGCGGCGTCGTCCAGGAGATCGTCGGACGGGTCCGTGCCGGCGATCGCTTCTACCTCGTGATCACGCCCGAGGGGACGCGGGGCACCGGTACGCACTGGCGCTCCGGGTTCTACCGGATCGCGCGAGCGACCGACCTTCCGGTGACGCTCGGCTACGTCGACCGGTCCACGATGACGACCGGCCTGGGGCCGACGTTCCACCTCGGCGGCGACGTCGCGGCGGACATGGACCGGATCCGTGACTTCTACGACGGCAAGACGGGGGTGCGGCCGGCTCTCGGCACGCCGCCGCGACTGCGCGACGAGAGCTCTCGCGCGAACGCCGGCGCCGGGTCCGCCGCGGACGACGAGGACGACCCGGACGCCTGAGGGCACACGAAAGCCCCGACACGGGTGCCGGGGCTTTCGGAGAGGATCAGCTCACGCTGACCAGCACGGGGCTGATCAGAGCGGGCGGACGTTCTCGGCCTGCGGGCCCTTGGGGCCCTGCGTGACGTCGAACTCGACCTTCTGGTTCTCGTCGAGCGAGCGGTAGCCCGAGGATGAGATCGCGGAGTAGTGGACGAAGACGTCCGCAGTGTTGTCGTCGGGCGCGATGAAGCCGAAGCCCTTCTCAGCGTTGAACCACTTCACGGTTCCGGTTGCCATGGAATCTCCTTGGGTAGAGCAGTCAAACAGGGCCACGGTTCGGGACCTGCTTGTCACGGTGTTCGTCGTCTGCTCCCATGAAGGAAAAGCAACCCGTCCCGGGGGCCGGGGCCATACAAACTCTGAGTGCACTGTAACTGTGACCTGAGCGTACGGCATCGGAGGGGTTCTGGCCATCATTTGAGGTCCCGATTTACGCCAACAGCGGATTCGAACGAGAATCCGACGGCCGTGCCCCAGCCCGGGCGGGGCCGATCGCCCACGTCGGCCGCACCCCCGCCATCAGCGGCCAAGCCGCCGCCGACCGCGGGCTCGACTGCGGGATGATGGGTCCGAGCGCCTGGCGGGAGGAGGAGACGTGGCTGCGCATGAGCACGGCCTGGTCGCCAACCGCCGGCGTCTCGCGGTGGCGTTCGCGATCACGGTCACGGTCCTCGTGGTGGAGATCGTCGGCGCCGCGTGGACCGGGAGCCTGGCGCTGCTGGTGGACGCCGCGCACATGCTCACCGACGCCGCCGGGCTGGGCGTCGCCCTCGTCGCCGCCTCGCTGTCGCTGCGCCCCCCGACGCCGCGCCGCACCTGGGGGTTCCGACGCGCCGAGGTGCTGGCGGCCGGCGTGCAGGCGGGGGTGCTGCTCGCCGTCGGGGTCTATGCGCTCATCGAGGGCGTCCAGCGCCTGAGCCGGCCGCCGGAACTGCCGGCCGCCGGGCTGGTGGCGATCGGCGTCGTCGGGCTGGCGGCGAACCTGGCGTCGTTGTGGTTCCTCGCCGGCGGTCGGTCCAGCAGCATCAACCTGCGGGCCGCGTTCCTGGAGGTGCTCAACGATGCCCTCGGCTCGGTCGTCGTGATCGCGAGCGGGATCGTGGTGGCGACCACCGGCTGGGCGGCCGCCGACGCGGTGGCCGGCATGGTCATCGCGGTGCTCATCCTGCCGCGCACGCTCAAGCTGCTGCACGAGACCGGCGAGGTCCTGCTGGAGACGGCGCCGCGCGGTCTCGACCTCGAGCAGGTCCGGCAGCACCTCCTGGGCGTGCCGCACGTGCGTGCGGTGCACGACCTGCACGCCTCGGAGATCACCGCCGGTCTGCCGGTGCTCAGCGCGCACGTCGTGGTCGACGACGACTGCTTCCGCGACGGGCACGCGGCACGGATCCTCGACCAGCTCCAGGAGTGCGTGGCCGCGCACTTCCCGGTGAGCGTGGAGCACTCGACGTTCCAGCTCGAGGCGGCCCGTCATCGCGACCACGAGGGTCACCTGCACGAGTGAGCGGGTACCACTGGGCAAGATCCGGACCGTCGTGGGCCTTGGTGGCGCGATTTCCGCCGTCGTAACGGATATCCTCGGCCGGTGAGCATCTACGACCGACGACGTCGCAAGGTCGCGACGATCTTCCCGGGCATCGGTTACACGCCCGACCGTCCGCTGCTCCACTACACCCGCACGGTCCTGCGCGACGCCGGCTGGGAGGGTGGCGACGTCTGGTGGCCCGAGCTCCCCGAGAACCCCGACGCGCTGCGCACCATGGTGACCGACATCGCATGGCGCGAGCTCCAGGCCGACTCCCCCGCCTCGCAGCGGCTGGTGATCGGCAAGTCCCTGGGCACCCTAGTGGTGCTCCTGGCCGTCGAGCACAACCTGCCGGGCGTGTGGTTCACCCCGCTCGTGCGCCAGCACGACGTGCTCGCGGCCCTCACCGTCGTCACGGCGCCCACGCTCATCATCGGTGGCTCCGAGGACGAGATGTGGGACGGCGACGCCGCCCGCAGCACCGGCCATCAGGTGATCGAGATCGCGGGCGCCGACCACTCCCTGGAGCTCCCGGGCGACGCGCAGCGATCGATCGCCGCGCTCGGTGAGGTGATCGCGGCGATCACGCAGTTCGTCGGGCAGCTCGACCCGGTCCCCGAACCCGACCGCATCGCCTGACCGACACCGCTCCACCACGACCGCAAGGGGACCGCATGAGGATCGCCGTCGACCCCAAGGACGCGGTCGTCCCGCTCGTCCTCGCCCTCGACGTCGGGTCCACCGCCTCCCGCGGCGGCCTCTACGACGCCGCGGGCCGGCCCGTCAAGGGTCGGCGCCACAAGGTGCCGCACACCTTCACCACCGGCGCCGACGGCACCTCCGAGATCGATCCGGACGCCGTCGTCGCCGAGCTCGACCAGATCATCACCACGCTCGCCACCCCTGCGCTGTCCGGCCGGATCGGTGGCCTCGCGCTCGATACCTTCGCCTCGTCCCTGGTCGGGACCGATGCCGACGGTGCCGCGCTGACGCCGTGCTACACGTATGCCGACTCGCGCTGCGCACCGCAGCTCGCCGACCTCCGGGCGGAGCTGGACGAGGCCGCCGTCCAGCAGCGCACCGGCACGCGCCTGCACACGAGCTACCTCGCGCCGCGCCTGCGGTGGCTGCGGGAGACGGCGCCGGAGACCTTCGCCCGGGTGACCCGGTGGCTCTCCATCGGGGAGTACGCGTACCTCCGGTTGCTCGGCCGCACCGCCGTCGGCACCTCTACCGCGGCCTGGACCGGGCTGCTCGACCGCCGGGCGGGCACCTGGGACCCCGTGATGCTCGCCGCGGCGGGCATCACGGCCGCCCGGCTCTCCGATATCCGCGACCCGGACCAACCCCTGACGGCGGTACCCAAGGCGGTCCGACGGCGGTGGCCCGGCCTGTCGGACGCCGTATGGTTCCCCCCGATCGCCGACGGCTTCGCGAGCAACATCGGCACGGGCGCGGTCGACTCCTCGACCATCGCCGCCTCGACGGCCACCAGCGGGGCGATGCGCGTCGTCATGCGTGGCGAGCCCGCCGAGGTCCCCGCCGGGCTCTGGTGCTACCGGGTGGACGCCGACCGGTCGCTCCTCGGCGGCGCGCTCAACGACGTCGGCCGCATGATCACGTGGCTGGAGAGCATGCTGCGGCTCGACCCGCACCCGGACCTGGCGGGGACCGGGCCCGACGGGGCGAACGCCCCGGGCGCCCCCGGTCCGACGGACCGCTCCGCCCTGCTGCTGGCACCCCCGGACCCGGACACCCCCGCCGTGCTGCCCTACCTCACCGGGGAGCGGGCGACCGGCTGGGCCGGCGACGCGCGGGCGCTCTTCGCGGACGTCTCCGTGGCGACCACCCCGCAAACCCTCTACCGGGGCGCCGTCGAGGGCATCGCGCTCTCGTACGGGCGGGTCGCGGACGAGCTGCGCCGCACGGCCGGGAACGCCACGCGTATCGTCGCCTCGGGCCGCGTGGCCGCGGACGTACCGGCGGCTCTCCAGATCCTCGCCGACGTCATCGGCGCGCCGGTCGAGCACGTCACCATGAAGCGGACCACGCTGCACGGGACCGCCCTCCTGGCGCTGGAGACCCTCGCCCCGGACGTCGAACGGGCGCCGGCGGAGACCGGTGCGACATTCGTCCCGGTGCCGGACCGGGCCGACCACTACCGCGCACGGCGGGCACGGTTCGAGCAGCTCTACGACGCGGTGATCGCCCCGCGGGCGTGACCAGGGCCCGCGAGCCGATGATCCCAGGGGAATGTCGGGGTCGGCTGGCATGATGGCGCCCATGGCAGCCGCGCACACCGACCCGCCCGCCCACGCGGGCCCGCGGTCCGCGTCGAGCCTCTCGCTGATCCTCTCCCTGGCCGGCGTGGTGGTCATCGCCGTCGGCCTGCGTGCGATCTCCGGCATCTTCGCGCCGGCGTTCTTCGCCCTCACGCTCATCCTCGCCGCCCGGCCGGTGCAGCGCTGGCTCGTCCGGCACCGCTGGCCACCCGTCCTCGCCGCCACCCTCGTGCTGCTGTCGCTGTACGTGATCCTGCTGGTCCTGATCACGGCGCTGGGCCTCGCGCTGCGCCAGCTCTACGACACGGTCCCGTCGTACTTCGACGAGTTCGGCTCGATCTACGCCGACCTGATGGCCCGCCTCTCGGGGCTCGGCGTCGCGCAGGAGGACGTGGACTCGCTGCTCGGCAGCCTGCAGTTCGGCAACGTCGTGACCGTGCTCGGCGACGTGCTGGACAGCCTCAGTGCGGCCGGTGCGCAGCTCGTCGTCGTCGTCCTGGTCATGTTCTTCCTGGCCTTCGACTCCCTGAACGCGGGCCGACGGTGGCACACGCTGGCCGCGGCCAAGCCGGAGATGGCCGAGGCGCTGACCCACTTCGCCGTCGGGGTACGCAAGTACTGGCTGGTCTCCACGCTGTTCGGGCTCATCGTCGCCGTGATCGACGTGGCCGCGCTGCTCGCCCTCGGCGTCCCGCTCGCCCTCACCTGGGGGCTGCTCGCGTTCGTCACGAACTACATCCCCAACGTCGGCTTCGTACTCGGGCTGGTGCCGCCGGCTCTGCTGGCCCTGCTCGACTCCGGCCCGGTGACGATGGTGTGGGTCATCGTCATCTACAGCGTCGTGAACTTCACCATCCAGAGCCTCATCCAGCCGAAGTTCACCGGCGACGCCGTGGGCCTGAGCCCCACCGTCACCTTCCTCTCGCTGGTGTTCTGGGCGATCGTGGTCGGCCCGCTCGGCGCCCTGCTGGCAGTGCCGCTCACCCTGTTCGCCAAGGCGATCCTCATCGACCCCGACCCGTCCGCCCGGTGGACCAACGCCTTCCTTGTCACCGGTCGGGAGGTGCGGGCGACGGCCCCCGCACGCCGGCCTGCCGGCGAGGAGAACCCACGCGCCGAGGACGAGCCGGTTGCGGCCGAGCTGCCGCCGATCCTCCGGGCGGGCCCCCCGGTAGACGGCCCTGCCGAGCCGGAACCGTCCACGATCCCACCCCGGCCGCGGTGATCCCACCTCCGCCGGGCCGGTGAGAGGATGGAGCGAAGCCCGACAGTTCCCAGCACACGGAGGTGGCCCGGTGCCCCTGCCCTACGACGCCGACCCCAAGTTCGCTGCGTACGCCCACCCCGAGCGTCTGGTGAGCACCTCGTGGCTGGCGCAGCGCCTCGGTACACCGGGCCTCGCCGTCGTCGAGAGCGACGAGGACGTGCTGCTGTACGAGACCGGACACATCCTGACGGCGGTGAAGGTCGACTGGCACCTCGACCTCAACGACGCCGTCGCCCGCGACTACGTCGACGGCCCGGCCTTCGCCGCGCTCATGTCGGCCAAGGGGATCGCCCGGGACACCACCGTCGTCATCTACGGCGACAAGAACAACTGGTGGGCCGCCTACGCCATGTGGGTGCTCACGCTGTTCGGTCACGAGGACGTACGCCTGCTCGACGGCGGACGTGCCAAGTGGCAGGCCGAGGGCCGCGAGATGACGACAGAGGTCTCCGCGCCGGTCGTCACCGAGTACCCGGTGGTCGAGCGGGACGACACCGTCATCCGGGCGTTCAGGGACGCCGTCCTGGATTTTCTGGGCGGTCAGCTCATCGACGTCCGTTCGCTCCCCGAGTTCACCGGCGAACGCACCCACATGCTCGACTACCCGCAGGAAGGCACCCTCCGCGGCGGTCACATCCCCGGTGCCCGCTCCGTCCCGTGGGCACGGGCCGCGAACGACGACGGCACGTTCAAGGAGCGGGACGACCTCGAGACGATCTACCTCCAGGAGCAGGCCCTCGACCCGACGCAGCCGGTCATCGCCTACTGCCGCATCGGCGAACGCTCCGCCCACAGCTGGTTCGTGCTCCAGCACCTCCTCGGCTTCCCCGACGTGCGCAACTATGACGGCTCGTGGACCGAGTGGGGCAATGCCGTGCGCGTGCCGATCGCCCGCGGTGCGGAGCCCGGCGAGGTGCCGGCCCGATGAGCGCGCCGACCACGCCCAGCGACGGCCCCGGAGCACGGGCGGCCGGCCCGGCGCGCGCGGCGGCGATGCCGACGGCGCTCGCCGTCGTCGTCGAGGACTTCAACGCGCTCGGCACCCAGGACCGCCTCCAGCTCCTGCTCGAGATCGGCCAGAGCCTGCCGGCACTGCCGGAGCGCTACGCGGACCACCCGGAGCTGCTCGAGCCGGTGCCCGAGTGCCAGTCCCCGATCTTCCTCATCACCGAGGTCGACGGCCGGGGCGACGACGCCGTCGTCCACCTGTTCTTCTCCGCCCCACCGGAGGCGCCGACGACGCGCGGCTTCGCCGGGATCCTGCACGAAGGCCTCGACGGGCTCACCGCCCGCGAGCTCCTGGCCGTGCCCGCCGACCTCTCCGAGCGGCTGGGCCTGGCCGAGGCGGTGAGCCACCTGCGCCTGCGTGGGCTGGCTGCGATGCTCGGGCGGATCAAGCGGCAGGTGCGCGAAAGGACCGCCTGAGCCGGACGGCCCACGCGACGCCACCGGACCAGATCGCCGGTGCCGCGGCGTCGGTGCCGGCCCCTCAGTGCCGCGGTGTCGTCCCCTCAGTGCCGCGGTGCCGTCCCGTCAGTGCCGCGGTGTCGGTGCCGCGGCGGCTGCTCGGACCCTGTCGCAGTCGGGACCTCCGCCGATACCGGGCGAGCGGTGTGACGCAGCCGACCGCGCCGACCTCTGGCATTGCGAACGCGGGGGGACTACGTTCCAGCAGTGCCCACGAGCGGCCGGGCGACCGGCAGGAGCCTGATCCGGCTCCCGCATCTTCGCCACCCGGCGCAGGTCATCTCCCTCAGCTTCACCGTCATGCTCGCCGTCGGCACGGCGCTGCTCATGCTCCCGGCCGCGGTGGCGGGCGCCCCGCCGTCCGACGTGCTCCCCGCGCAGACCAGCCCCACGGGCGGCGCGCCGTTCGTGACCGCACTGTTCACCGCGAGCTCGGCCCTCTTCGTCACCGGCCTCGTCGTCGTCGACACGGCGACCTACTGGAGCCCGTTCGGACACGTCGTCATCCTGGCGCTCATCCAGATCGGCGGGCTGGGCGTGATGACGTTCGCCTCGCTCATCGGGCTGGTCCTCGCCCGCCGCCTCGGCCTGCGCAGCCGGCTCGTCACGAGCGCCTCCCTCGGCACGGTCGGCCTCGGCGACGTCCGAGGTGTTCTTCGCGGCGTCGCGAAGGTGGCGTTCCTGGTCGAGGGGCTCGTCACCCTGGTCCTCGCCGCCCGGTTCGTACTCGGCTACGGCTATGCCCCCGGGCGGGCGTTGTGGCACGGCTTCTTCCACGCCGTCTCGGCGTTCAACAACGCCGGATTCGCGCTGTACTCGGACAGCCTCATGGGTTTCGTGACGGACCCGTGGGTGATCCTTCCCCTGGCCCTCGCCGTGATCGTCGGCGGGCTCGGATTCCCGGTCCTCCTCGAGCTGCGCCGCCACTATCGGCTGCCACGACGGCTGAGCATGAGGATGAGCATGAGCATGAGCACCAAGATCGTGCTCGTCGGCACCGGTGTGCTCCTCGTGGTCAGCACCGTGACGATCACCGCACTCGAATGGGGCAACCCCGCGACGCTCGGCCCGCTGGACGTGCCCGGCAAGATGCTCGCGGGCTTCTTCGCCGCCGTCGTCGCCCGGACCGCCGGTTTCAACAGCCTCGACGTCACGGCGATGAACACACAGACCTGGTTCGCGCACGACGTCTTCATGTTCATCGGAGCCGGCCCCGCCGGCACTGCCGGCGGCATCAAGCTCACGACGTTCACCGTGCTGCTCTTCATCATCGTCACCGAGGTCCGGGGGGAGACCGCCGTCAACCTCTTCGGCAGGCGCGTGCCGCGGTCCGTGCACCGCGAGGCCACGACCGTTGCGCTCCTCGCGGTGGCGACCGTCATGGCGGCCACGTGGACCCTCCTCATCACGACCACATTCACCCTCGACCAGCTCCTCTTCGAGGTCATCTCGGCCTTCGCGACCGTGGGGCTGTCCACCGGCATCACCCACGAACTACCCGTCGCCGGGCAGCTCATCCTCGTGGTCCTCATGTTCGCCGGCCGGATCGGCCCCATCACCGTCGCGTCCGCCCTCGCGCTGCGCACCCGCACCCTGCTGTACGACCTACCGAAGGAGAGACCCCTCATTGGCTGACAACAGCAGACCCCGCATCTTCCGGCGGGTGGTCGCACTGGCGGCGACCGACTCCGTCGTCGTGATCGGGCTCGGTCGATTCGGCCAGGCGCTCGCCGTCGAGCTCGCCCACGACGGGACCGAGGTGCTCGGCATCGACAACGACGAGGAGATCGTCCAGGAGCTCAGCGGCACCCTCACCCAGGTGGTCCGCGCCGACGCCACCAAGGAGGAGGCGCTCCGCCAGCTGTCCGTGGCCGAGTTCACCCACGCCGTCGTCGCAATCGGCACGAGCGTGGAGGCCTCGATCCTCGCCAGCTCGGCGCTGCTGCGCCTGGGCATCCCCAACGTGTGGGCGAAGGCGGTCACCCGGCAGCACGGCCAGATCCTCGCCCAGCTCGGCGTCCCGCACGTCGTCTTCCCGGAGGCGGACATGGGCCGACGAGTGGCGCACCTGCTCCGTGGCTCCATCGCGGACTACCAGGACATCGGCGGGGGCTTCGCCATGGTCACCGCCAACCCGCCCGCGTCGATGGTCGGGCTGGCGTTGGACAAGGTGGGTTTCCGCAAGAAGTACAACCTCAACGTCGTCGCCGTGCGTCAGGCGGACGGGACCTGGGACCACGCCACCGGGGAGACCGTCCTGAGGCGGGACGACACCGTCGTCGTCATGGGTCCCGCGGCGGTGGCGGAGCGCTTCATCGACATGGCCTGACGCGACGCCGCGGCCGTCGTTACCGGG
>NZ_JBTSDU010000054.1:0-18286 GCF_054605595.1 Georgenia sp.
AGCGCCGCGAACACCTCCTCCGCCACGGGCTCGACGAGTGCGTTGAGGATGTCCCGGCGCGTCATGCCCTGGGCGAGCATCTTCTTGGCCTGCCGCCAGGTGCCGCGCGGCTCGTCGTTCCACAGCCGGGTGATGACGACGGTGAGCATGGTGAGGTGCAGTCGCGGATTCACTCCGTCGACGCGCTCGTCCGAGGTCGGGTCGGCGAAGATCCGCTCGTACTCGGGGTGCTCGCCCCGCACCAGCAACATGAGGTCGTCCGGGTCGGCGGGATCGAGACCCACCAGGTGCTCGCCGTCCACGACCGCCTCGCGGTACGGCATCGCGAACTGTCGCCGCTCGACGACGGCGGGCGGGAGGCCCGCGTCGTCGTCGGCGTCCACCACGTCGTCGTCATCCCCGTACTCGTCATCATCGAGGCCGACGCCGAGGATCGACTCGATGATCGCCTCTGCCTCGACGAGCAGGACGGCGATCGCGTCCTCGGGCAGCCCCTGCCGGGTCCCGGCCCACTCGAGCCAGCGCAGCAGTGTCAGCACGTACCCCTCGAGCTCGTGGTCGGCGAGGTCGTCGCCGTGCTCGAGCACCATGGCCTCCACACGTCCGGGCCCGATTCGCAGCGGCCGCCCGTCCGTCTCGTTGCCGAAGCGCACGAACCTCAGTGCCCACCGCCGCAGCACCTCATCCTCGACCTCGTCGATGCTCGGCTCCGACGAAGCCACGAACTCCTCGACCAACTGTTCGAGCTCTGCCGGTGCGTGCGGCTCCTCGCCCACCGACCCACCGGTGCCGGCGAATGTGCCGAGCCGGCTCGCCACCAGCGCCCAGACGTCCCAGAACTCCCCGTCCGCGTCGAGGACCTGGTCCGGGTCGGATTCGTCCCGAGCTGCGAGCGTGGCGTGCAACGCCGCCGCGAGCACGTCGTGGGCGTCACCGGGGGCGAGCCGTTCGAACGTGGCGAGACCGTCCGACGCCTGGGCCGCATGCCTCATCTGGGCCCGCGCCTCCTCACAGTCGTCGGTGACGAAAGCATCCATGAGCCAGGCCCCGGGGCCGTTGAAGTCCACCAGGAACATCAGCCCGTGACTGCCCGGCGCGGAGGACCGCGGACCGTGGTCGAACTCGCACAGGACGCTCGCCTGGTCGCCGAAGATGTCGGCGGTCTGCCAACAGCCCACGATCCGCGCCCGTCCCAGCACGGGTGCCCACGCCGGCGGATCCGGCACGGAACTCAGTTCCGCGGCGACCCGGGCGGCACGGCCGGCCAGCGCCGGGTCGGGCATGATCTCGGCGAGGACGAGGACGACGGCGAGCGCCTCCGGAGTCGCTTCGGCAGCGCACCGGGCGATGAGCTCGCCGACGGGCCCGTCGACGGAGAATGCTCCCGCGTCGGCCATCTGGTTCACCGCTGCGGACCCGACGATCTCGGCCTCGAGTGGGTCGGTCCCCGGCGCGACCTGCAGGAGGGTGCCGCCGAGGGCGTTGATCACTTCGACCACCGGATCCTGCGCCCGGCGGCGCGGACCGTGGCCGCCGGGTGCTCGCTTGGCGGGCTTGCGCCTGCGTCCTCTGCTCTTGGGGCTCACCATCCCATCGTGGCATGCCGGGACGGGCCTCGTCCTTCCGTGCCCCGGTGGCCGCGCGATGGTCCGTCCGCGACGCCGGGGCGCCGGAGCACCGGAGCACCGGAGCACCGGGGAGCCGGGGAGCCGGGGCGGGTGCCCTGGTCGAGCCCTCAGACGAACCGGATGACCCGGTTCAGGTGCTCCCGGGTGTCGAAGAACTCCGCGTCGCCCACCCGGCGCACCCCGGCGACCCCCACGGCGAGGAACCCGGCGAGCGCCCTTCGACGCACGGCGAACGTCGCGGGCCGGCGGCCGCGACCCCGGCGCAGGAGCACGACGTCCTCCGCGAGGGCGGCGTCGGGCAGGACGATGACGAGGCCCGACGGCGTGACGCGCCACCGGCGCGCGATCCGTGCCCGCTCGGCCAGCGCCTTGACCGGCCGTTGCCCCGGCGGCAGTGCATCGGCGAGGAGGTCGTAGCCGTGTACGCGGACCGGGCCGCCCCAGTCCTCGGACTGGATGATGAACAGCCCGGTCGGCCCGAGCGCGACGTGGTCGAGCTTCGGTGCGTCGGTCAGTGCGACGTCCGCCCGGTGGGCCCAGGCGCCGCCGTCCGCCGTCGCGACGTCGTGCCACACGGCCCAGGAGGGCCCGAGGTCGCTGAGGATGCGGGCGGTGGCCTCCTCCGCGAGCGCGTCGGCGAGGGCCTGCCGGATCTCCACCGGCGCGCGGGCGAGCAGCCCCTCGTCGTAGGGATCGGCGAGCTCGGTGCCGCGCCCGGCCCACTCGCGCAGGAGGACGAGGAAGCGCTGGCGGGACGCCCCGCCGGGATGCCCGTAGGAACGCGCCCGCGACGGCGCACCGGTGCTTCCCCGGTGCATTCCCGAGGTCCACACCCGCGCGCCCTCGTCCGCCCGGGTCGCCGACTGCGGACGCCGCGGCGCCCCGGCGGCCTCGCGGTCGTAGGCGGCGCGGGCCTCGGCGGTGCCGATGCGCTCCCAGGCGAGCTGGACGGCGTGGAACCGCGCCGGGTCGCCCCCGAGGTCGGGGTGAGTCTGGCGCTGGCGGCGCCGGTAGGCGCGGCGCAGCTCCGCCGCGGTGGCGTACCGGTCGACGCCGAGCACGGCGTACGGCGACTCGCCGTGCTCGATGTCAGTCATCCGGGTGCAGCGCCGCCTGGGCGATCCGGTGGGCGACGGCGACGGAGTCGACGAGCGGATGGGCGGCGAAGGCCCGCCACGCGCTCGCGAAGGAGCCGGTCCGGGCGGCGGCGATGATCTCCCGCTCGGCGGCCTTGACGGCGGCGACGCGGGCGGTCATCGCCGGGGTCAGGCCACGGCGCCGCGGCAACGGGTGCGCACCGTCGGCGTCGACCCGTACCGGCACCTCGACGACGGCGGACGGGGGCAGCCCCGGGATCACGGGGGCGCCGTCGGCGGTGGCGTTGGCGACGTCGAGGATCATCCGGTGGGCCTCCCCACCCAGGAGTGCCGCCATGAGGTCCACCGCGACCTCGTGGTAGCCGCCGCCGAGGTCCTCCTCGTGCCGCTCACCCGCGCCGGCCGCCGCACGCTCGGTGGCCATGTAGGAGGCCTCCCGCTCCGCCAGCGCCGCCCGCCACAGGTCCAGCGCCCGCGCCGGCTCCCGCGCGGCGGTCGTGTAGAAGTCGCTCTGCCGGCGGTGGAGGAACTCCCCGCGGGTGCCGGCCGCGGCGACGGCGGCGAGCGCCTCGCGGGCGAAGTCGTAGTAGTAGACGTACTCGTTGGGCAGCGCCGCGGTGGCCCGCACCCAGTCGGCCCCGACGAGGCGGACCTCCTCGAAGTCGGCGAGGGCGGCGTCGTCGGCGAGCAGACCCGGCAGCAGGTCCTGCCCGCCCGCTCGCACACCACGCAGCCAGCCGAGGTGGTTGAGGCCGGCGTAGTCGATCTCCGCCTCGCCACGGTCGAACGCCCGCGGGTCGAGCCCGCAGGCGCGCAGGGTGCGGCGGACGAGCCCGATGGGGGTGTCGCAGATGCCCAGGACGCGCGGACCGAGACGGTCACGCATGGCCTCGGTGACGATGGAGGCGGGGTTGGTGAAGCTGATCGTCCACGCCTGCGGAGCCAGGGCGCCGATGCGGTCGGCGATGCGGTCGACGACCGGGACGGTGCGCAGGGCGTAGGCGAGGCCGCCGGCCCCCACGGTCTCCTGGCCCAGCACCCCCTCGGCCAGGGCGATGCGTTCGTCGTGGGTGCGGCCGCGCGTGCCGCCCACGCGGATGGCGGAGAAGATCACGTCCGCCCCGGTGACGGCGTCGTCGAGGTCGGTCGTGGCGCGCACCGCCGGTCCGCCGCCGCTCTCCTCCGCGAGACCGGCCAGGACGGCGGTCATGACGGCGAGGCGGTCGGGGTCCTCGTCGAGGAGCACGACTTCGGTGACCTCGACCCGGTGGCGGGCCGCCGCGACGGCCTGGTGGACGAGCGGGACGCGGAAGCCGCCCCCGCCGAGGATGGTGAGCTGCACGCCTCCACGGTAGTGGCAGGATTGAAGCACCATGAGCGCCGCCCCTGATCACGCCACCCCCCTCGACGTCCTCGTCTCCGGCCAGGTCTTCTTCGACCTCATCTTCACCGGCCTGCCCTCCGGCCCCGTCCCGGGCACCGAGGTCTGGGCGGAGGGCATGGGCTCCGCCCCGGGCGGCATCGCCAACCTGGCGGTCGCGGCCGCGCGGCTCGGCCTGCGCACCGGCTTGGCGGCCGGGTTCGGTGACGACGCCTACGCGGACTGGCTCTGGCGGGTGCTCGCCGAGCAGGAGTGCGTGGACCTGACCCACTCGCGCCGGTACCGGCACTGGCACACCGCCGTCACGGTGTCCATGGCGCTCGACGGCGACCGGGCCATGGTCACCCACGGCCACCCCGACCCCGAGCCGGCAGGGGTCCTCCTGGCGGACCCGCCGGCCGCCCGCGCCGTCGTCACCGATCTCGCCGGCCTCCTGGACGGGCCTGCGTCCTGGTGGCGTCCGCTCGCACGCGCGGGCACGCTCGTCTTCGCGGACTCCGGCTGGGACCCCACCGGGGCGTGGGACCCCGCCCACCTCGACCTGCTCGACGGGTGCTACGCCGTCACCCCGAACTCCGTGGAGGCCATGGCCTACACGCGCACCGCGACGCCGCTGGCGGCGGCCAGGGCCCTGGCCGAGCGTGTGCCGCTGGCCGTGGTGACCCTCGGCGACGAGGGGGCCGTGGCGGTGGACGCCGAGACGGGGCAGGAGTCACACGTGGAGCCCCTCCAGGTGCGGGCGCTCGACGCCACCGGGGCGGGCGACGTCTTCGCCGTGGCCCTGGTGACCGCCACGCTGAACGGCTGGCCGCTGGAGCAGCGGCTGCGGTTCGCGGTGCTGTGCTCGGCGCTGGCCGTGCAGCACTTCGGCGGCTCCCTCGCCGCGCCGGGCTGGGGCGACATCGCCGACTGGTGGGATGCCACCGTCTCGGCGGCCCGCACCGGCGACCCGGCCGCCCGCGCCACCGCGGACCTCTACGAGTTCCTCGAGGACGTCCTGCCCGGCCACTCCCCGGCGCGGGTGCGCCGGGCCGAAGCGACCATGGCCCGGCTCTCCGACGCCCAGTCCGCCGGGGCCGGCCTGGACGTGCCCCCCACGATGCGGACCCGCTGACCCGGGCAGAATCGGGCGCATGGACACCACGCACCACCGCATCGACGGCCACGACGTCTATGAGCACCGCCTCGCCGTCCCCCTCGACCACACCGCCCCGCGCGGGGAGACGATCGAGCTCTTCGCCCGCGAGATCGTCCGCGACGGCGGCGCCGACCGGCCCCACCTGCTCTGGCTCCAGGGCGGCCCGGGTGGCCGCGGTGACCGGCCCGCCCAGATCAGCGGGTGGATCGACCGTGCCCTGGCGGACTACCGCGTGGTGCTCCTGGACCAGCGGGGCACGGGACTGTCCACCCCGGCCGACGCCCTGACGGTGCCCGCCCGCGGCGACGCCGTCGCCCAGGCGGACTACCTGTCCCACTTCCGCGCGGACGCCATCGTCGCCGACGCCGAGGCGCTGCGCCGTGAGCTCACCGGCGGAGCGCCGTGGTCGGCGCTGGGGCAGTCCTACGGTGGCTTCGTCATCACCACCTACCTCTCTATCGCCCCGGAGGGCCTACGCGAGGCCTTCCTCACCGGTGGCCTGCCCGGGCTGACGGCGAGCGCCGAGGACGTCTACCGCCTCACCTACGAGCGCACCGCCCGCCGCAACGAGCAGTACGTCGCCCGGTACCCGGGCGACGGGCAGAACCTGCGCTTGCTCGGCCGGCACGTGACCGACACCGCGGAGCACCTGCCCACCGGTGAGCGGCTCACCGCGCGGCGGCTGCGGCAGATCGGCATCCGTCTCGGCGCCGACCTCGGGTTCGACGCCCTGCACTATGTGCTCGAGGACCCGTTCGTCGGCGTCGGCGGGGCCCGTCGCCTCTCACGGGGCTTCCTCGCCGACGTCGGCGCCCTGCTCTCCCACGCCGGGAACCCGCTCTACGCCGTGCTCCATGAGTCGATCTACGCCCAGGGCGCGGCCACCGACTGGGCCGCCAACCGGGTGCGCGGGGAGTGGGCCGCCTTCGCCGAGGACGCCGACCCGGCCACCGCCGAGCGGTACTACCTCACCGGCGAGCACGTCTACCCCTGGCAGGTGCGCGAGGACCCCGCGCTCGCCCCGCTCGCGGGCGCGGCGGACCTCCTCGCCGCCAAGGCCGACTTCCCCGCCCTCTACGACCCCGAGCGGTTGGCCCACAACACCGTGCCCGTCGCGGCCGCCGTCTACGTGGATGACATGTTCGTACCTGTCGAGCTCTCCCTCGCCACGGCGCGGACCATCGGCGACCTCCGTCCGTGGATCACCAACGACTACGCCCACGACGGCATCCGCACCGACGGCGCCCACATCCTCGACCGGCTCATCACGCTCGCCCGGCGGTGAGGCGGGCGCCACGCGAGCCCCGGCAGCAGGGACCGGCGGCGTCGTGAAAGAATCGGTGACCATGAGCGAAGCCCCCGACACCGGTACCGTGACCCCAGCCGAGCACCTCCCGGCGCCGCAGGTACCGGACAAGGTCTCGCTCGAGGGCCTCGAGGACCGGTGGAACGGCGCCTGGGCCGAGAACGGCACCTACGCGTTCGACCGCACCGCCACGCGCGAGCAGGTCTACTCCATCGACACCCCGCCGCCCACCGTGTCGGGCTCGCTGCACGTGGGCCACGTGTTCAGCTACACCCACACCGACGTCGTCGCCCGCTATCAGCGCATGCGCGGTAAGTCCGTGTTCTACCCGATGGGCTGGGACGACAACGGCCTGCCCACCGAGCGGCGCGTGCAGAACTACTTCGGCGTGCGCTGCGACCCGTCGCTGTCCTACGAGCCCGACTTCACCGTGCCGCATGTCGGTGGTGAGGGAAAATCCATCAGGGCGGCCGACCAGGTCCCGATCAGCCGGAAGAACTTCGTCGAGCTGTGCCTGCGCCTGACCGCCGAGGACGAGGAGCAGTTCGAGGCGCTGTGGCGCCACCTCGGCCTGTCCGTGGACTGGGCGCACCACTACCAGACCATCGGCCGCGACGCCCAGCACCTCGCCCAGTCCGGTTTCCTGCGCAACCTCGCCCGCGGCGAGGCCTACCAGGCCGCCGCACCGGGCCTGTGGGACGTGACGTTCCAGACCGCCGTCGCCCAGGCCGAACTCGAGGCCCGCGACTACCCCGGCCATTTCCACAAGGTCGCCTTCCACCGCCCCGACGGGCAGCCCGTGTACATCGAGACCACCCGCCCCGAGCTGCTCCCGGCGTGCGTGGCCCTCATCGCCCACCCCGACGACGAGCGCTATCAGGGCCTGTTCGGTACCACGGTCACCTCCCCGGTCTTCGGTGTCGCGGTCCCCGTGCTGGCCCACCCGGCCGCCGAGATGGACAAGGGCGCCGGCATCGCCATGTGCTGCACCTTCGGTGACCTCACCGACGTGCAGTGGTGGCGCGACCTGGACCTGCCCACCCGCCCGGTGCTGGGCCGCGACGGGCGCATTCTCGGCGAGACGCCGGCGTGGCTCACGACCGACGGCGGCCGCGCCGCCTACGGCGAGATGGCCGGCAAGACGACGTTCTCGGCCCGCACCTCCGTCGTCGACGCCCTGCGCGTCACCGGCGACCTGGACGGCGAGCCCACCCCCACCCAGCGCAAGACGAACTTCTTCGAGAAGGGCGACAAGCCGCTGGAGATCGTCACCTCGCGCCAGTGGTACATCCGCAACGGCGGCCGCCCCCACACGGAGGCGAACGGCACCGAGCTGCGCGAGAACCTCCTCGCCCGCGGCCGCGAGCTGGACTTCCACCCGGAGTTCATGCGGGTGCGCTTCGACAACTGGGTCAACGGCCTGAACTCCGACTGGCTCGTCTCGCGCCAGCGGTTCTTCGGCGTGCCGATCCCCGTCTGGTACGCCCTGGACGCCGACGGCCAGCCCGACCACGACCGCGTCCTCACCCCGGACGAGGCCACCCTGCCGGTGGACCCGAGCATCGACGTGCCGCCCGGCTACACCGAGGACCAGCGCGGCGTGCCCGGTGGGTTCGTCGGCGAGGTCGACATCATGGACACCTGGGCGACGTCGTCGCTCACCCCGCAGATCGCCGGCGGCTGGCTGCGTGACCCGGACCTGTTCGAGCGGGTCTACCCGATGGACCTGCGACCCCAGGGCCAGGACATCATCCGCACCTGGCTGTTCTCCTCCGTGGTGCGCGCGCACCTGGAGTTCGGCGCCCTGCCGTGGAAGCACGCCGCGATCAGCGGCTGGATCCTCGACCCGGACCGCAAGAAGATGTCCAAGTCCAAGGGCAACGTCGTCACGCCCATGGGCCTGCTGGAGGAGCACGGCTCCGACGCCGTCCGCTACTGGGCCGCCTCGGCCCGCCTGGGCACCGACGCGGCGTTCGAGGTCGGTCAGATGAAGATCGGCCGTCGCCTCGCCATCAAGATCCTCAACGCCTCCAAGTTCGCCCTCACCATGGGCGGCGACGCGCCCCTCGTGCTCGACCCCGCCGCCATCTCCACCCCGATCGACCGGGCCATGCTGGCCGGGTTGGCCGACGTCGTCGAGACGGCCACGGCGGCGTTCGAGGCCTACGACCACACCAAGGCGCTGGAGGTCACCGAGACGTTCTTCTGGACGTTCTGCGACGACTACCTCGAGCTCGTCAAGGACCGCGCCTACAACCGCGAGGGCACGCTGCGCGCGGGCGAGGTCGCCTCCGCCCGGGCTGCACTGGCGATCGCGGTGGACACGATGCTGCGGCTCTTCGCACCGGTGCTGCCGTTCGCCACCGAGGAGGTGTGGCACTGGTACCGCACCGGCTCCGTGCACCGTGCGGCGTGGCCCACCGCCGCACCCCTGCGCGCCGCGGCCGCCGACGGCGACCCCATCCTCATCGGTGCGACCGGGCAGGCCCTGGCCGCGTTGCGCAAGGTCAAGTCCGAGGCGAAGGTCTCCCAGCGCACCACCTTCGCCCGGGCCCGCCTCGAGCTGTCGGTCGAGGCCGTGGCCGCCGTCCAGCAGACGCTGGGCGACCTGCGCGCCGCCGGGCGGGTGCGGGGCGACCTGGAGATCATCGGCGTCGCCGGGGCCGACCAGGCACTGGTCACCGCGCACGAGCTCGACCCCGCCCAGCCGCGGAACTAGCACCCATCACCCGCCGACGGCGGGCTCCGGGCCGCGAGCGGCGGCCGCACGTGAAGGGACCATCCATGACCCAAGGCACACCGACGCCGCACGGCCGGGAGGCGAGCACACCGGGAACGGGACGGCTCACGCCCGACATGTCGATCCCGGGAATCCTGCGCGACCGCGTGGCGCGAGACCCCGAGGGCACCATCTTCGAGCGGCAGACGGCCCTGGGCTCCCGGTTCGTGCCGGTCGCCACCCGCGTCTTCGCCGACGAGGTCCTCGCCGCCGCCAAGGGCATGGCGGCGCTCGGCATCGAGCCCGGCGACCGGGTGGCGATCATGAGCCAGACCAGCTACGAGTGGACGCTGCTGGACTTCGCGGCCTGGTCCGTCGGCGCCGTGCCGGTCTCGATCTACGAGACCTCCTCCGCCGCCCAGGTCGAGTGGATCGTCTCCGACGCCGCCGTCAAGATCGTGTTCACCGAGACCCGCGCGATGGCCGCGCTCGTCGAGCCGCTGATCGGCCAGGTCGCCACCCTGGAGAAGGTCTTCGTCATCGACGAGGACGTCTTCTCCACGCTGACCACCCTCGGGGCGGCGCTGCCCGCCGAGGAGATCACCACCCGGACCGCGGCCCTGGGCATGGACTCCCTCGCCACCATCATCTACACCTCCGGCACCACGGGCCGGCCCAAGGGCGTGGAGCTGACCCACGGCAACTTCGTCACCCTCGTGGTCAACGGCGCGGACGACCCGAACTTCTCCGAGGTCGTGCGCGGCCCGGACAAGCGCACGCTGCTGTTCATGCCGCTCGCCCACGTGTTCGCCCGGTTCATCCAGGTGCTGTGCGTGTACTCCGGCGCGGTGATGGGGCACGTCCCCAACGCGAAGAACCTGGTGGCGGACCTGGGCGCGTTCCAGCCCACGTTCCTCCTGGCCGTGCCGCGCGTCTTCGAGAAGGTCTACAACGCCGCCGACGCGAAGGCCGGCCCGGGGGCGAGACAGCGCATCTTCCGGTGGGCCGCGAAGGTGGCCATCGAGTACTCGCGGGCGCAGGACACCCCGCCGGGCCCCTCCGCCGTCCTCAAGGCGCAGCGGGCGGCCGCGTCGCGGCTCGTGTACGGCAAGATCCTGGCGGCGATGGGCGGCCACCTGGACTACGCCGTCTCGGGCGGCGGCCCGCTCGGGGAGCGGCTCGGGCACTTCTTCCGGGGCATCGGCGTCGTCGTGCTCGAGGGCTACGGGCTCACCGAGGTCGGGGCCCCCACCACGGTGAACCGGCCCGGGCTCGTCAAGATCGGCACGGTCGGCCCGCCCTATCCCGGCACGCAGCTCCGCATCGCCGACGACGGTCAGGTGCTGGTCAAGGGCGACCACGTGTTCCGTGGATACCACGACAACCCGGCGGCCACCGCGGAGGCGTTCGACGCCGACGGCTGGTTCATCACCGGTGACCTCGGCACGCTCGACGCGGACGGCTACCTCCGGATCACCGGGCGCAAGAAGGAGATCATCGTGACGGCCGGCGGCAAGAATGTCGCCCCCGCCGTCCTGGAGGACCGGCTACGGGGCCACCCGCTGGTCTCCCAGGTCGTCGTCGTCGGGGAGAACAAACCGTTCATCGGCGCGCTGGTGACCCTCGACGCCGAGATGCTGCCCGGCTGGCTCGCCAACCACGGCCTGCCGCAGATGAGCGTGGAACAGGCGGCGGTGGACGAGCGGGTGCTCGCCGCCCTCGACCGCGCGGTCACCCGCGCCAACGAGGTGGTCTCGCGTGCCGAGTCCATCCGCAAGATCAAGGTGCTCACGACGGACTTCACGATGGAGAACGACTACCTCACGCCGTCGCAGAAGGTGAAGCGGGCGAAGGTGCTCGTCGACTTCGGGGACGAGGTCGAGTCGATCTACAACTGAGATCGCGCCGAGCCGTCGCGTGCGCCGGCCATGGTGTCGGCGATGTCGTCGTGGTGGCGGATGACCTCCTCGACGATGAACTTCAGGAACTTCTCCGCGAAGACCGGGTCGAGGCCCGCCTCCTCCGCCAGCGCCCGGAGGCGGGCGACCTGCCGTTCTTCGCGCGCCGGGTCCGAGGACGGCAGATCGAGGTTCGCCTTGAGCACCCCCACCCGCTGGGTGCAGCGGAACCGCTCGGCGAGGATGTGCACGAGCGCGGCGTCGACGTTGTCGATCGTCTTGCGGGCCTCGCGCAATTCGTCGGGCACGTCGGCGGGCTCGTCGCTGCGGTGGATGCTGGGCGTGGTCATGACCCGATCCTACGATCGCGATCGCGCCGGGCGCCCCTCGCTGCGGTGCGGGTCGGTGCTCTGGGTGAACACGTGGTCACTGGGGGTGGCCGCATCGTCCCACCGCAGCAGGGCCCCGACCCCGTCGGCCAGCTCGGGGCCGTCATCCGTCACCACGGTGATGCCGGCGCCCTGCGCGAGGGCGGCCTGCCCGACGGCGAGGTCGGCGCGGAGCCGGTGCGGCGCCGCCGCCCGCCAGCGACGACGGCGGCCCGGCCACGGCCTCGGTGACGAGCAGCTCGGCGACCTGCCCCTTGCGAAGCACGTCGAGGACGTCGTCACGCCCGGTGATGGCGGCCCCGTCCTGGCCGTGGACCTGGCGGAAGTGGTCGACGGTGTCGGCGCGGCGCCGGTCCCGGTAGGTGTCGAGCACGGTCTGGACGTTCGCCGCCAGCGACTCGGGGCGGACCCCCTCGGCCCGGGAGCCGCCGTCGACCAGGACGAGGACCTTCCGGACGGCCCGGCCGAGCTCGTCGACCACCAGCGCCCGGGCACGCACGTCGCCGGTGAGCACCACCAGCTCGGGCCGGTGCTCTCCCACCACGCGCTCGAGCTCGGCGGCGACCACCTCGGCGTTGCGCTCCCACGAGTCCTCGACGCGCGTGTCGATCCCGTGCGGCACCCGGCCGCCGCCGCCGGCGCCGGCAGCGCCGTGGTCGCGGCCGCCGCCCGCCTTGGTCAGCACGTCGTGCCCACCCTCGAGCGACTGGTTCGCCACCTCGGCGCCGGACACCCAGTCGTGGACGGCGATGTCGACGCCGGACCGGTCGACCGTGGCGAGCAGGTAGCGCACGTGCTCGTCGGCCACCCGGGCCAGGGCCAGCACGTCGGTGCCGTAGGCGACCAGTGCCTCGTCGGAGGTGGGGGCGGCGCGCAGGCCGCGGTCCAGGAGCACCTCGCCGCGGGCGGCCACCAGCATCCGCCCGCCCTGCCCGGCGGCTCGGCTGATGGCGCGCACCCGGTCGTCGAGCGCGTCCAGCGTCGCCCCGTCGCCACCCTGGGTCTCGAGCGAGCGGCGCAGGTCCCGCCACCTCGTGAGTACCGCCTGGTCGCCCGTCTCCCCCTCGCGGGTCACGTCGAACACGACGGTGACGAGCGGGACGTCCGTGGGAAGTGCGGCGGTGATCCGGTCAAGTTGCATCAGAACCTCATCCATCTCGGCGTCTTGGTCCCACCACTGTGCAACACCAGCCCCGGTGGTGCCACCGCAGATGCGGTCCACTGTGCACCACCGGCGCGATCTGTCGCGATCTGGCCGTGCCGGGCCGCCGCCGGGAAGACTGTCGGAACCGGTCAGGCTGATTTCTCGCGCGGTGTGCGCCGCTTGGCCGGCGTCTCGCGCGGGACGAGCGTGGGGTTGACGTTCTCCAGCACCACCTCGCGGCTGACGACCACGCGGGCGACGTCGTCGCGCGAGGGCACCTCGAACATCACCTCGCGCAGCACCTCCTCCATGATCGCCCGCAGGCCGCGCGCGCCGGTCCCGCGCAGCAGCGCCTGGTCCGCGATGGCCTCGAGGGCGTCGTCGGTGAACTCCAGCTCCACCCCGTCGATCTCGAACATCCGCTGGTACTGCTTGACCAGCGCGTTGCGCGGCTCGGTGAGGATCCGCACCAGGGCGGACTGGTCCAACTTCGAGACGGTCGCGACGACGGGCAGCCGGCCCACGAACTCCGGGATGAGACCGAACTTGTGCAGGTCCTCCGGGCGCACCTCGCCGAAGACGTCGACCTCGGCGTCGGCAGAGCGCAGCGCCGCACCGAAACCGATACCGCGCCGGCCGGAGCGGGCGGAGATGATCTCCTCCAGGCCCGCGAACGCCCCCGCGACGATGAACAGCACGTTCGTGGTGTCGATCTGCAGGAACTCCTGGTGGGGGTGCTTGCGGCCGCCCTGGGGCGGCACGGACGCCTGGGTGCCCTCGATGATCTTCAGCAGGGCCTGCTGCACACCCTCCCCCGAGACGTCGCGGGTGATCGACGGGTTCTCGCTCTTGCGGGCGATCTTGTCGATCTCGTCGATGTAGATGATGCCCTTCTCGGCCTTCTTGACGTCGAAGTCGGCGGCCTGGATGAGCTTGAGGAGGATGTTCTCGACGTCCTCACCGACGTAGCCGGCCTCGGTCAGCGCGGTGGCGTCCGCGATCGCGAACGGCACGTTGAGCATCTTCGCCAGCGTCTGCGCGAGGTAGGTCTTCCCGGTGCCGGTGGGACCGATCAACAGGATGTTCGACTTGGCGATCTCCACGCCGGAGTCGTCGTCGGCGGAGTTCTCCCGCGCCTGGACCCGCTTGTAGTGGTTGTAGACCGCGACGGCGAGGGAGCGCTTCGCCGGGTCCTGGCCGATGACGTAGTCCTCCAGGAAGTCGAAGATCTCCTTCGGCTTCGGCAGGTCCACCAGGCCGAGCTCGCTGGACTCCGCGAGCTCCTCGTCGATGATCTCGTTGCACAGGTCGATGCACTCGTCGCAGATGTACACGCCCGGACCGGCGATCAGCTTCTTGACCTGCTTCTGGGACTTACCGCAGAACGAGCACTTGAGCAGGTCCGCCCCTTCACCCGCGCGAACCACCCGGATCCACCACCCTCTCGTCTCGTCCTGTGCGTGCCTCAGCCGCGACGGCCGGTGCTTTCACCATTGGACACCACCGGACGCGTTCCTGTCTTGTCCGCCGCGCGGAACGTTCGCGGGCCGGGACCGGGGTGCGGGCGGGCCCGCACCCCGGTCCGCGCGCTCAGGACTGGGTCAGGACCGCGCTCTTGCGGGACTCGAGCACCTGGTCGACGAGGCCGTAGTCCTTGGCCTGCTCGGCCGTGAGCATCTTGTCGCGCTCGATGTCCTGGCGGACCTGCTCCACCGGGGTGCCGGAGTGCGACGCGATGGTGTCCTCGAGCCAGGTGCGCATGCGCAGCACCTCGTTGGCGTGGATCTCGATGTCGGAGGCCTGCAGGTAGCCGCCGCCCTCGAGCGAGGGCTGGTGGATCATCACGCGCGCGTTGGGGAGCGCGAGCCGCTTGCCGGGCGCGCCGGCGGCGAGCAGCACGGCCGCCGCGGACGCCGCCTGGCCGAGGCACACGGTCTGGATCTGCGGCTTGATGTACATCATCGTGTCGTAGATCGCGGTCATCGCGGTGAAGGAGCCACCGGGCGAGTTGATGTACATGGTGATCAGACCGTCCGGGTCCTGGCTCTCCAGGACGAGGAGCTGCGCCATGACGTCGTCGGCGGAGGCGTCGTCGACCTGGACGCCGAGGAAGATGATGCGGTCCTCGAAGAGCTTGGTGTACGGGTCCTGACGCTTGTACCCGTAAGCGGTGCGCTCCTCGAACTGCGGGAGGACGTAGCGCGAGGTCGGCGACCCGGGGGCGATGGACACCGGCATGGCGCCGGCCTGGGCAAGGAAGTTGGTGCTCAACGGTGCTCCTGTGTTCATGGGGTCGGCCGGGTTCACTTCGAGTCGGTGCCGCCACCGCCGGGCACGGAGGAGGACTTCTCGACGACGTGGTCGACGAAGCCGTACTCGAGCGCCTCGGCGGCGGTGAACCAGCGGTCCCGGTCGGAGTCCTGGTTGATCTGCTCGACGGTCTTGCCGGTCTGCTCGGCGGTCAGCTCGGCGAGCGTGCGCTTCATGTGCAGGATGAGCTCGGCGTTGATACGGATGTCGGTGGCGGTGCCACCGATGCCGCCGGACGGCTGGTGCATGAGTACGCGGGCGTGCGGGGTGGCGTAGCGCTTGCCCTGGGTGCCGGAGGAGAGCAGGAACTGCCCCATCGAGGCGGCCATGCCCATGGCGACGGTCGCGACGTCCGGCTTGATGTACTGCATCGTGTCGTAGATGGCCATGCCGGCGGTGATGGAACCGCCCGGGGAGTTGATGTAGAGGAAGATGTCCTTGTCGGGGTCCTCGGCCGCGAGCAGCATCATCTGGGCGCAGATGGAGTTCGCGACGTCGTCACGCACCTCCGAGCCGAGCCAGATGATGCGCTCCTTGAGGAGCCGGTTGTAGATGTTGTCGTTGAGGCCCATTCCGGCGCTCTCGGTCCTCGCCTGCGGCATCTGCTCGCTCACGTGCAACTCCTTCTCGCCCGGGTCAGCTCGTCCCGGCCTGTCGGCCTGATCTGGTCGTCTCAGCGACACTAACGCCGACGACGGCCAGACACTTGCCCCCGCCAGCGCTTTTCGCTCACGGCGCACGGTCACCCGGGCCGCCCGGCGACAGGCACACCGCAGGCCCGGCACATGGTGTGCCGGGCCTGGGCTTGCGGTGGAGCGCTATTCCGAGTCGACGTCCTTGGTGGCCTTCTTGGCCGGTGCCTTCTTGGTGGGCTCGGCCTCGGCGTCGGTCTCGTCCGCGGAGGGTGCGGACCCGGCCGAGCCGGCGGACTCCGGGGAGTCGGCGGACTCGGCAGACTCCGCTGACTCGGATGAGGCGGCCGAGGCACCCTCGGGGCCCGCGGCATCGAGCTCGTCGGAGCCGATGAACTCGCTCAGGTCGAGGACCGCACCCGAGGAGTCCTTGACCGTCACGCTGCGCAGCGCGACGGCGAGTGCCTTGTTCCGCGCGATCTCGCCGCTGAAGGCCTCGAGCTGCCCGGTCTGGGCGGCAGCCTGGATGAACTCGTTCGGCTCCATGCCGTACTGCTGCGCGTTGCTGACCAGGAACTCCAGGAGCTCGTTCTGGGTGACGGCCACGGCGAACTTCTCGGCGACGATGTCGAGGAGGAGCTGGTCGCGCAGGCCGGTGACGACCTCCTCGCGGACCTCCTCGCCGTGCGGGTCACCCTCGGGCTTGCCCTCGGCCTGCAGGTGCCGGCGGATCTCGGACTCGACGGCGCCGGCCGGGACCGGGAAGTCGGTCGCCTCGACGAGCTTGGCGAGCAGCAGGTCGCGCGCCTGCACGGCCTGGTCGGCGGCCTTATCGCTCTGCGCCTTGGTGCGCAGGTCGGCGCGGAGCTCCTCGATCGTGTCGAACTCGGAGGCGAGCTGGGCGAAGTCGTCGTCCGCCTCGGGCAGGTCGCGTTCCTTGACGGCGGTGGCTGTGACGGTGACGTCGGCCTCCTCACCCGCGTGCTCGCCGCCGGCCAGCGGCGCCTTGAACGTCCGGGTCTCGCCGGCCGCGGCACCGACGAGGGCCTCGTCCATGCCCTCGAGCATGTTGCCGGCGCCGATCTGGTAGCTGACGCCGGAGACGGAGTCGACCTCCTCATCGCCCACCTTGGCGTTGAGGTCGATGACCACGAAGTCACCGTCGGCGATCGCGCGGTCGACGCCCACGAGCGAGCCGAAGCGCTCACGCAGCGCGTCGAGGCTCTCCTGGACGTCCTCGTCGCTGACCGTGACGTCGTCGACGGTCAACTCGATGCCGGCGAGGTCGGGCAGCTCGATCTCGGGCCGGACGTCGACCTCGGCCTCGAAGACGAGCTGGCCGCCCGGGGTGCCCGTGACTGCGGGCAGCTCGGTGACGTTGATGCTCGGCTGGCCCATGGGGCGCACCGACGTCTCGGCCACGGCCTGGTTGTAGAAGCCGGGCACGGCGTCGTTGACGGCGTGCTCGATGACGGCGGCGCGACCGACGCGCTGCTCGAGCACCCGCGGCGGCACCTTGCCCTTGCGGAAGCCCGGGATGTTGACCTGCTCACCGATGTGGGCGTAGGCGTGGTCGAGGCTCGGCTTGAGCTCGTCGTACGACACCTCCACGGTCAGCTTGACCCGGGTGGGCTCAAGGTTCTCGACGGCGCTCTTCACTGCGGTGCTCCACTCATCGGCTGGTCAGTCGGGTCCCGCCGGCAGGCGGGGGAGTTCGAAGTTCTCGTCGCCCGGCACTCCCGGCGAGGCCGGGATGGACAGACCGACCAATCTTAGGGCACCACATCGCTTCCCAGCACCACGACGGGCGCGAGAGGGCTCACAGCCGGGACTGTCGCCGCACGACGGGCGGGGACGTTCGTCCCACCTGCCCGAGCCGCCACCCGGTGACGATCGAGACGCAGGATCCTCGAGCACCTCCGAGAGAACGGGAGCGACACCGGTGTCGTATTTCCAGGACAAGGTGGCCATCGTTACGGGCGGCGGCTTCGGCCTCGGTGAGGCCATCAGCAAGGAGATCGCCGCGGCGGAGCAAACGCCCCCACCGGCGACGTCGACCTGACCGACTGGGACCGGGTCATCGGCATCAACCTCAACGGTGTGCTCTACGGCATGCGGTACCAGATCCCGAGATGCTCGAGGCGGGCGCCGAGAAGTGCGCCATCGTGAACATGGCGTCGATCCACGGCACGGTCGCCGCGCTCGGCAACGCCGCGTACACCGCCGCCAAGCACGGCGTCGTCGGCCTCACCAAGAACGCCGCCGCCGAGTACGGCCCGGCGGGGCTGCGCATCAACTGTGTCGGCCCGGGCTACATCGCGACCCCGCTGCTCGAGCAGCTGCCCGCCGAGGCGCTCGAGATGCTCGCGGGCAAGCACCCGCTCGGCCGGCTCGGCCGCGCCGAGGAGGTCGCCCACCTCGTACGCTTCCTGCTCTCCGACGTCGCATCCTTCATGACCGGGGGCTACTACCTCGTCGACGGCGGCTACACCACCGTCTGAGTTTCACGCCCTCTGTGCTCCGCACCAGGAGCCCAGCGAGGACGCCACGCCGGGACGGCACCCCACCCGGGTGCCGGCCCGGCGGCGTTCGGCTCGGGACGGTGCTCCTGTCCCCACTCCTCGACCGATTCTTGGCTCCCCGG
>NZ_JBTSDU010000055.1:0-18224 GCF_054605595.1 Georgenia sp.
CGCCCGGCCCCGTCGACGGCGGGCCGCGATCACCTGCGCGGCCCGGCTGCTACTTCTTGGTCTTCACCACCGAGTAGTCGTACGCCGCGTCGAGCACGGTGAGGTCGCCACTGGGCAGGTTGGACACCGAGACGACGAAGTCCGTGCCCGGACCGTTGGCGCACGTGGTGTCCAGCGGGTACGTGGAGACCTCGTCCCCGGTGAACCGGTAGACGTGGTTGCCGGCGTCGTCGGCGATCTCGCCGGCGCTCACGGTGCCCGGCGTGAGATCGCACGTGGCGATCACCTGGAGCGTCCAGTTGTTGTCCTGCTCGCCCGTGGTCTCGAGCCAGCCGTCCTCGGACGCGACGGTCGCGGCCGCACCGCCCACCGTGACATCGTCGACGAACCAGCCGGTGTCCAGGTACGCCGCGTCGGTGGAGTACCGCCACCGCACGTCGGTCGCCCCGACCGGCACCGTGACCTGGTACTGCAGGTACTGGGGCTCGTCCACGAAGTACGCCCCACCCGAGGTGCCGGTGATGCCGTTGCCCTCGGTGTTGTTGCCGTGCGGGTCCTCGTCCGTGGAGACGACGGCGCCGCTGGTGACGTCGGTCACCGGCAGGGTGACCCACTCGCCACCGACCTGTGCCTCGACGAAGCCGTAGTCCCAGCCCTCCTCGATGAAGTACCAGGCCCAGAAGTCGATGGTCTCGCCGCCCGCGACCGGGGTCTCCAGGGAGAGGGTGTGGTCGGACTGGCTGGCGTACCCGCCCCACCAGTGCGTCGGGCCCGAGTGCGGTGCGACCTGGCCGGTGTCGTCACCGTCGAACTGCAGCGCGACCCGCGGACCGGGGTTGCGGAACTTCTCGTAGGAGACGCCGAAGGGCAGGGCCGCGGAGTCCGGGCGGTTCTTCGCACGGTCCCACTTCGCGGCCGGCTGCGCGCCCTGGTAGTTGCCGCGGTCGTCCCAGAACTCGTTGTTGGCGATGTCGATGGTCCAGCCGCCGGAGGCCGGCCCGAGGTCGAAGTTCGCCAGGTCCCACAAGGTGGAGTCCTCGTCGTCGAGGTACATCGTCACGGCCCAGTCACGGAACAGCTCCTCGGCGGAGCGCAGGTCGGCACCCGTGGTGGCGTTGAACTCGTCGATGGCGTTCTGTACCCCGACGACGGAGTCGGCCTGCTCGGCGAAGATGAGCTTGATGAGCAGGTCGCCCGCGGCGTCGTCGTACATCAGGTCCGGGGTGAGGTCCCCGCCACCGTTGCCGCCCGCCTGCTCCCACAGGTAGGCGAAGTAGCTGAACGAGGCGCCGTAGTTCTCCAGCCCGCCGCCCCAGCGGGTCAGCGACGTCTCGCGGTGGAAGACCTGCTGGTAGGTGAGGTGGCTGCCGGTCATGTCGAAGCCGTTGAGGAACGCGGCGACGTCCGCCAGGCCCTCGTCCACCCAGGACAGCTCGCCCGGGTCGGAGTAGTTCATCAGCAGGTGCTCGAGCTCGTGGGCGATGACGCCCTCGTACAGCTCGGGGCGGTCGTTGGCGGGGTCGCCGTCGCCCCAGGGTGCGGCCGAGGGGTCCTCGCCCACCCGGTTGGCCCAGTCGAAGGCATCGAGCACGATGACGTTCATGCCGAGCGAGTCCATGAAGTCCGGCGCGAAGTACCCGGCCGTGTAGGTGGTCACCGAGCAGTCGTAGTAGTTGTCGTCCTGGACGTTGTACACGAGCGTGACGAGGGAGTCGCTCGCCGGGTCCGCCGGGTCGGCGGCGCCCATCGGGCCGAAGTGCTGCTCGTCCACGCGGACGATCTGGTTCGCGAGCATGTCGCCGAGGTAGTCGATCTGGCCCTGTGTGAGGGTGTAGTCCGCGGCGCTGTTGTCCGCGCACGGGACGAACTCGTCACCGGGGTCGTGGTCGAAGCCCGGATCGAGGCTGTGTACGCCGGCCACGGCACCGAGGCCGCCGACCGGGACATACACGTACACCGGCGTGCCCTCGGCGGTGGCGCCGGCGTAGGCGCGCTCGAACGGCTGGTAGTAGGTGCCGCCGGCGGTGGAGTCGTTCACCGGCACGGTGATGACGTCGTCCCCGGCGCTGCCGAGCTCGGCCGGTGGCGTGTCCGAGTGTTCTGCCGCGGCCGGGGCTGCCAGCCCGGCGATCACGAGCGCACCGGTGGCGGAACCCGCCAGCAGCGCACGATGAAGAGACCTGCGCATGAAACCCCCCTGTCTCCGGCCCGTGACGGGCCGTCCTGTGCGCGACGGCGGCGTCGCTGCCGACCGTCGGACGGCCCGCGCGCGTGGCGCCGGTGCCGCATGCCACAACGTAGACCGGGGCCACGGATGTGGCCAGGGGAAGGGGTGAGCGCGGACCCGGCGCTACCGGTCCTCGGCCGCGGTGTCGCGCGGTTCCAGCGTCTCCCGTGCGGGCACCCAGGCGATTGCGGCGACGAGGGTGAGCCCTCCGGAGAGGGCGAAGGCCGCGCCGTAGCCGACGTTGTCCACGAGCAGGCCGGCGAGCACGGGCCCCAGGATCTGACCGCCGTCGATCATCATCGAGTACGCCGCCAGGACCTGCCCACCGGCCCGTTCGCGGCCGACGATGTCCGCCACGGCCGCCTGCTGCGCGGGGTTGAGCAGGCCGGCGCCGATCCCGGCGGCAGCGCACAGCACGAGCAGGGAGACGACACCGCCGGCGGCGCCCAGCGCGATGGTCAGGACGCCGCTGACGACGAGGCCGAGCTGGACCAGGGGTTTGCGACCACGGGTGTCCGCGAGCGGGCCCGCCACCGTCAGCGCGGCGGCGTTACCGGCGGCGAACGCGGCCAGCGCGGCGCCGGCGACCCATGGCGGTGCGCCGAGCGCCACCGTCGCGAAGAGCGGCACGATCGCGGTACGGACGCCGAAGTTGGACCAGCCGTGCGCGAACGCCGAGACGAGCAGGGCCCGGTAGGTCGGGTGTGCCAGGGCGTCACGGAGCACGGCCGGCGGCTGCGGCGTCGCCCCGGCCGGCAGTGCGCCGACGGACCGGGGCAGCAGCACCGCGACCATCGCCGTCGCCACGAGCAGCGAGGCCGCGTACACGAGGAACGGCAGGCGCAGGCCGGCCCCGGCGAGGAGTCCGCCGAGCAGCGGGCCGCCGATGTTCCCGAGCAGGAACGCCGTCCCGTAGGCCGCGGAGGCGCGCCCGCGCGCGGCGGGTGGCGCGAGCTTGATGATCAGCCCCATCGCGGAGACCGTGAACATCGTGGAGCCGATGCCGCCCAGCCCGCGGAAGATGAGCAGCTGCGCATAGTTCTGCGCGAAGGCGGTCACGCCCGTGGAGAGGGCGACGATGAGGAGGCCGGTGAGGTAGACCGGCCGCTCGCCCAGCCGGGTGATCAGGTGCCCGCCGGCGGGGGCGAACACCAGCCGGAACAGCGCGAACACGCTGACCACGACGGACGCCGCGGTCACGCCGACGTCGAAGCTCCGGGCGAACTGCGGGAGCACGGGTGCGACGAGGCCGTAGCCCATGGCGATGACGACGGCCGCGGCGACGAGAACCCAGATCTCGCGCGGGAGGCGTTGCCCGGCACGCGGGTCGGTTCGGGTGGAGGCCATGGCAAGGCCATCATCCCCGATGTCGAGGGTGACGGACTCACCGCCGTGTCCCCACGGCCCAGGACCGTGCCGCGGAGCGCCCCGACCGTGTGCTCAACGGCGACGTGTGCTCAACGGCGAGCGGGCACGCCGCTCACTTCACCAGGCGCAGGCAGAGCGGGTAGCGGTATGCCTCCCCCCGGCTGGCGGCGACGGCCGCCAGGATCATGAAGACGATCGCGGCGAGGTAGTACAGGAACAGGATCGCGCCGATGCCGAGCGTGAGGATCGAGACGACCGTGAAGACGACACCCAGGATGATCAGCGTGATCTGGTAGTTGAGCGCCTCCTTGGTCTGGTCCTCCACGAACGCGCCGCGCTCGCGCAGTATCAGCCAGAGCACCAGCGGCAGGATGAAGTTCGAGACGAACCCCGAGAGGTGGCTGAGCACCGCCCACATGCGCTGGTCGGCCGGGCTCATGAGCGGCGCGGAGTAGCCCTGGTGACCGGTCGGGGCGCCGGAGCCCGGCCGGCCGTACGCACCCGGACCGGGGCCGTACCCGCCCGGGGTGTATCCACCCGGACCGGGTCCGTACCCGCCAGCGCCGGTGTAGTCGCCCTGGCCCGGTGCGTATCCGCCCGCGCCGGGCGGATACGCACCCGGTCCCGGGGTGCCGGAGCCCGGCGTCTCGGAGTCCTGCCCTCCGGGCCCGGGCCCGGAGGGCTCAGGCCGCGACGGTTCCGTGCCGTCGGCCGGGGTGGGCTCCTCGGGGGGTTGGGGCGGGATGGCGGTCATCGGGCTCACCAGCTCTGATCGGTGGACGGATGAGCACAGCATCGCAGCCCCGGGGGGGTGCCGTACAGGGGCCTGGGTCGGCGCGGCGTCGGGGGCGACGCAGCAGGTCGCGGGTCGGCTGCTGCGGCAGCGGCGTCGGCGATCCCGACGTCATCGCACCGGAACGTCATCGCATCGGTGCGGAAGGAAGCCCGCGGGACCGGTGACGGCGGCGGCACTCGCCTCGAGTGCCGCCGGTCCCGGCGCGGCGGCCTAGCCGCGGGCCCGTTCGTGCCGCAGCATCGCGACGCCGTTGCCGAACGTGCGGGTCTCGACGAGCCGGAGGGCGGCGCGGGAATCCGCGGGTGGAACAGCGGCATGCCGTGGCCGAGCAGCACGGGGTGGACGTAGAGCCGGTACTCGCGGTGGCGGCGGGGTCGGCGGCGGCGGTGGGCCAGTAGGACGCCATGAGCTCGTGGGTGACGCGCCCCTCGAGGAACGCGCCCATCGGTGCGAGCTGCTCGTTGAGGTGGGTGTGCAGCTCGTCGTCGACCAGGTGCCACTCGAGCCCGCCGTCGAGGCTCGCGAAGAACCCGTCGAGCGACACCGACACGGAGAAGATGACGCGTCTCATGCGGTCCCCACTTCTCGTAGGCGGACCAGTATCCGCCGCCGAGCGGTGGCGGACCAGGGCATTCCTCGACCGGGGCGTCGTAGGCTGCGGGACGTGCCGCAGGCGAGTCTCGTCGAGGTGGCCGACGGCGTCCTCGTCGCCACCCACCCCTTCGACATCCACACGACGACGGTCGTCCTCGGCGACGGCGCCGGCTGCCTCGTGGTCGACCCGGGGGTGACCGCCGCGGAGATCGACGCGCTGGCGACCCAGCTCGACGCCCGCGGCCGGCGGGTCACCGCGGCCTTCTCGACCCACCCGCACTGGGACCACCTGCTGTGGCGTCACGCCCTCGGGGATGTGCCGCGGTACGCGACGGCGGCCGGTGCCGCCGTCGCGCGCGTGCGGCTCGCGGAGAACCGCCGCAAGGCCGCGGAGGCGCTGGGGGGTGTGGACGCCGAGCCGCTGGGTGGGGTGACGGCGCTGGCCGAGCCGCCGACCGGGCCGCTCACGATCCCGTGGGGCGGGCCGCGGGTGAAGGTGCTCGAGCACCGTGCGCACGCACCCGGTCACGCGGCGGTGTTGGTCGAGGCGGTCGGTGTGCTCGTGGCCGGAGACATGCTCTCCGACGTCGAGATCCCGCTGCCCGATCTCGCCGCCGAGGACCCGCTGGGCGACTACGACCGTGCGCTGGACCTCTTCGCGGGGCTGGGCGGGGCCGACGTCGTCGTCCCGGGGCACGGCACGGTGGGCGACCGTGCGGAGCTGGAGCGCCGCATCGGCGCGGACCGTCGATACCTCGCCGAGGTCCGGGCCGGGCGGGTGGTCACGGACCCGCGACTCGCGGCCGGTGCGGACTGGCTGCGCGTGGAGCACCGCGAGCTCGTCGCGCAGCTCGCGGGTCGGAGTCGCGCCGCCGGAGGAAGCTGACCCCCGCTGAGGGACCAGCCGGGCGATGTCGTACGCCGGTCATAGGGTGAGGCCGGATCGACGAAGGGAGGGCAACGTGCTGCACCTGCACCGCTCCGAGCGCGCCGACACGCTCGTCGGGCCCCTCGCCGCCCTCCTCGCTGACCCGCCCGAGGACCCCTTCACCCCCGACGTCGTCGCCGTGCCCACCCGCGGCGTCGAGCGCTGGCTCGCGCAGCGACTCTCGCACCACCTCGGCGCCGGGCCCGACGGCGAGCCCGGAGTCTGTGCCAACGTCACCTTCGCCTCCCCGTACCGCCTCGTCGGCGAGGTCCTCGCCGCGGTGGCCGGACCGGGCGATGACGACCCCTGGCAGGCCGAACGCCTCACCTGGCCGCTGCTCGAGGTGATCGACGCGAGCATCGGCCGGCCCTGGGCGGCGCCCCTGGCCCGCTACCTCGGCGCAGGCGCGGGCGGCGGCGATGGTGCGGGTGCCGGAGCCGACGAGGACCACCGGCACGGCCGCCGGCTCGGCCTCGCCCGTCACCTCGCGCGACTCCTCGCCGCCTACGCCGCCCAACGCCCCGACCTCATCGACGCCTGGGCGCGGGGGCAGGACGAGGACGGTGCGGGTGTGCCCGTGCCGGGCGACCTCGCCTGGCAGCCGCTGCTGTGGCGCGCGGTCCGCGACCGTGTCGGCGCGGCCGGCCCGGGGGAGTACCTGCCCGCGGCGGTCCGCACCCTGACCGACCACCCCGACGTCGTCGACCTGCCCGCACGGCTCTCCGTCTTCGGCCCCACCCGCCTGCCCGAGGACCAGCTCGCGGTGCTCACCGCCCTGGGGGAGCACCGCGAGGTCCACCTCTGGCTCCCGCACCCCTCACCGGTGCTGTGGGACCGCATCGCCACTGCCGGCACTGCCACCGCTGCCGGCACTGTCGGCGCCACCGGCACTGTCGGCGCCACCGGCGCTGCCGCTGCCACCGCCGCCACCGGCGGCTCCGCCTCCCGGCGACGGCGCGACCAGCCCACCCTCGCCGAGCACCCGATGCTCGCCTCGATGGCGCGCGACGCCACCGAGCTCCAGGTGCGCCTGCTCGCGGCCGCCGCGCCCGACGTCGTCCACCACCCCGCCCCGCCCCCGCCGGCCACCCTGCTCGGCGCGCTTCAGCAGCGCCTGCGCGACGACGCCCCGGACGCCCCGCCCCACCCCCTCGACCCGACCGACCGCAGCGTCCAGGTGCACGGCTGCCACGGCCGCACCCGCCAGGTCGAGGTGCTCCGGGAGGTGCTCGCCGGGCTGTTCGCCGACGACCCCACGCTCGAGCCCCGCGACGTCATCGTCATGTGCCCCGACATCGAGTCGGTCGCCCCACTGGTCACCGCCACGTTCGGGCTCGTCGCCGAGGAGAGCGCGCACCACCACCGCGTCCACCCCGGCCAGACGCTCCGCGTCCGCCTCGCCGACCGCTCCCCGGGCCGCATCAACCCGGCCCTCGCCCTGCTCAGCACCCTGCTGCAGCTCGCCGACGGCCGCGTCACCGCCTCCGAGGTCCTCGACCTCGCCGCCACCGACCCCGTCCGCCGCCGCTTCCGCCTCACGGACAAGGAACTCGCCCGCCTCCGTGACTGGGCCGTCGAGTCCGGCGTCCACTGGGGCGAGGACCTCGCCCGCCGAGCCCGCTTCGGCCTGCCCCGGCTGCGGCAGGGCACCTGGGACCAAGCCCTGGACCGCATCCTGCTCGGTGCCGCGATGGCCGAGGAGGACTACCGGTACGTCGGGCCCGCCCTGCCGCTGGACGACGTCGACAGCACCGACATCGACCTCGCCGGGCGACTCGCCGAGCTCCTCGACCGCCTCACCGACGTCCTCGCCACCCTGGACGGCGCCCACCCGCTGGGGCACTGGCTCGGCGCCCTCGACCGCGCCCTCACCCTCCTCGCGGACACCGCGCCCGACGACGCCTGGCAGATCGTCCAGGCACGCCGCGTGCTCACCGACGTCCGCGCGAGCGCCGACGTCGGGGGCGCCCCCGGGAGCGGGTCGGCCGATGACACCACCACGCGCCGCGCCGGCGGCGCGCCCGGCTCGGTCCCGTTGACCCTGCCCGACGTCCGCGCGCTCCTGGCCGACCGCCTGCAGGGCCGCCCCACCCGCGCCGGCTTCCGCACCGGCGCCCTGACCATGTGCTCGATGGAACCCATGCGCGCCGTTCCGCACCGCGTCGTCTGCCTCCTCGGCGTCGACGACGGCGTCTTCCCACGCGGCACGTCCGCCGACGGCGACAACCTCCTCCTGCGCGATCCGTGCCTGGGCGAGCGGGACCCGCGCAGCGAGGACCGCCAACTCTTCCTCGACGCCGTCACCGCTGCGGGCGAGCACCTCGTGGTCCTCTACTCCGGCGCCGACGAGCGCACCGGCGCCACCCGCCCGCCCGCCGTCCCGGTCGGCGAGCTCCTGGATGCGCTCGACGCCGCCGCCGCCGCCGCCCCCGACGAGCGGCTGGTGCGCGAGCACATCCTGGTCCGCCACCCCCTCCAGGTGGTCGACGAGCGCAACTTCGCCGACGGCGCGCTCGGCCGGCCGGGCCCGTTCAGCTTCGACGCCGTCGCCCACCGGGCCGCGCTCGCGGGCCGCGGGCCGCGCACCGGGCCGCCACCGTTCCTCACCGAGCCCCTCCCCGCCCTCGAGGAGCCGCACGGGATCGACCTGGACGACCTCGTCTCCGCCCTCGAGCACCCGGTGCGCTGGTTTCTGCGCCGCCGCCTCCAGCTCTCCCTCACCGGTGAGATCGACGACGTCGACGACCGCCTACCGCTCGGCCTCGACGGCCTCGGCACCTGGCAGATCGGCGACCGGCTCCTGGCCGCCAGCCTCGCCGGCGTCGACCCGCGCGAGGCGTTCCACGCCGAGTGGCGCCGCGGCGAGGTCCCGCCCAAGGAGCTCGGACGGGCCACCCTGCTCGACGTCGAGACCCGCGTCGCGCCCATCGCGCGCGCGGGCGGTCACTTCGCCGCCGGGCCGGCGAGCTCGGTCGACCTCACCGTGGTGCTGCCGTCCGGTGTCGAGCTGACCGGCACCGTGCCCGGCGTGCACGGCACCACGGTGGTCCGCACCGTCTACTCCCGCCTCGCCCCCAAGCACCGGCTGCGGGCCTGGCTGCAGGTCGTCGCACTGGCTGCGGCCCACCCCGCCCGGCCGTGGGACGCCGCCACGATCGGCCGGCCCAAGCACAACCGGCCCGGCGCCGTCGTCTCCCGCATCGACGCCCCGAACCGGCAGGAGGCCCGCGACATCCTCGACCAGCTCGTGGCCCTGCGCGCGCTCGCGGCCCGGGAACCGCTGCCGCTGCCCGTGGCCGCCGCCGCCGTCTACGCCACCAGCCGGTACGGCGGCGACTCCGAGGCGATGGCCCTGGAGAACGCCACCCGCGAGTGGGACGGCGGGTTCGAGCGCGACGAGGAGCACCACGCCCGGTGCTGGGGCGCCGAGGCCGAACTCGCCGACCTCGCCGGCACCCCCACCGCCGCGGAACGCCCGTGGTTCCCCGAGGACCGCACCCGCCTCGGCGTCCTGGCCCGCCGCGTGTGGCAGCCGCTGCTCGCCCACGAGGAGACGGAGATCCCGTGAACGACGCCCCCGTCCCCCGCCCCGAAGCGGGACGGCCCGACGAGCCGATCGCCGCGGACCCGGCCGTCTTCGACGTCACCGGTCCGCTGCCCACCGGCAACACCGTGCTCGAGGCCAGCGCCGGCACCGGCAAGACCTTCACCATCGCGGCGCTGGCCGCGCGGTACGTCGCCGAGGGCGTGGCCGACCTGTCCGAGCTCATCCTCGTCACGTTCGGCCGGGCCGCCACCTCCGAGCTGCGCGACCGGGTGCGCGAACGCCTCGTCGCGACCGAGCGGGCCCTGCGCAGCCCGGACGCCCGCACCAGCGACGACGCCGTCGTCGCGCACCTGGCGGCCGTCGACGACGCCGAGCGGCTGGTGCGCCGCCGTCGCCTGACCCGGGCGCTGTCCCAGTTCGACGCCGCCACCATCACCACCACGCACGGGTTCTGCCAGCAGATGCTCACCACGCTCGGGGTCTCGGCGGACACCGACCCCGACGCCGTCTTCGTGCCCGACATCGCCGACCTCGTGGACGAGGTGGTCAAGGACCTCTACCTCGCCCGCTACGCCGAGTCCCCGCAGCCGGCCCTGACCCCGGCCGACGCCCGCGACGTCGCCCGCAAGGCCGTCGGCGACCACCAGGCGGGCCTCGAGCCGCGGGGCGCGTCCGCCGACACGGTCGCCGGGCACCGCTACGCGTTCGCGCGCGACGCCGTCGCCGAGGTCATGCACCGCAAGCGCGCCCGCCACCTCATCGACTTCGACGACCTGCTCGTCCTCCTGCGCGACGCCCTCACCGACCCCGGCCACGGGCCGGCCGCCGCCGACCGGGTGCGCTCGCGGTACCAGGTGGTGCTCGTGGACGAGTTCCAGGACACCGACCCCGTGCAGTGGGAGATCCTGCGCACCGCGTTCCACCGCCACCGCACCCTCGTCCTCATCGGTGACCCCAAGCAGGCCATCTACGCCTTCCGCGGCGGCGACGTCGTCACCTACCTCGCCGCCCGGGCCGACGCGACCACCACCGCCACCCTGGGCCGCAACTGGCGCTCCGACGCCCCGCTGCTGCAGGGCCTCGAGACTGTCCTCGGCGGTGCGGCGCTGGGGGACCGGGACATCGTCGTGCGCCGCGTCGACGCCCAGCACCGCGACCGCCGGATCGACGGCGGCGCCCCGCTGCGGCTGCGGCAGGTGACCCGGGAGCCGTTCCGGGTCCGCGGCGCCAAGAACCCCCGGGTCGGCGACGTCCGGAGGCTCCTCGCCGATGACGTCGCCGCGGACGTCGTCCGCCAGCTCGGGAACACGCGCCTCGCCGACGGCGGCACGTGGCGCCCGCTCGAGCCCGGCGACATCGCCGTGCTCACCCGCCGCAACGCCGATGCCGCGCTGGTCCGTGACGCGCTCGACGGCGCCGGGGTTCCCGCCGTGGTATCCGCCCTGGTCAGCGTGTTCGCCCAGCCCGCCGCCGCCCACTGGGTCACGCTCCTCAGCGCGCTCGAGCAGCCCGGCCACCCGGGCCGGGTCGCAGCCCTGACGCTGACGCCGTTCGTCGGCTGGGACGCCGCCACGCTCGCCGGCGCGAGCGACACCGAGCGGGACGTGCTCGCCGACCGCGTGCGCATGTGGGGGCGGCTGCTCGCCGAGCGCGGGGTGGCGGCCCTGGTCGAGAGCGTCAGTGCCGACGGTGTCGCCGAGCGGCTGCTGCGCACCAGCACCGGGGAGCGGGTGCTGACGGACCTGCGGCACATCGGCCAGTCGCTGCACGTGGCCGCCACCGCGGACCGGCTCGGCGTGGCCGCCCTCGCCGACTGGCTGCGTCGCCGCGTGGCCGAGGCGGGGGAGGACTACGCCGAGGACCGCAGCCGCCGTCTGGAGACCGACGCCGCGGCCGTCCAGGTGGTCACCATCCACGCCAGCAAGGGCCTGGAGTTCCCGGTCGTCTACGTGCCCTTCGGGTGGGACCGCTACGAGTCGAAGACCCCGCCGATCCTGCGCTTCCACGACGCGGCCGGCCACCGGCTGCTGCACGTGGGCGGCAAGGAGGACCAGCACTACGACGCCGCCCGCGAGCGCCACCTCGCCGAGGAGCGGGGAGAGGACCTGCGCCTGCTGTACGTGGCACTCACCCGGGCCGCCGCGCAGGTGGTGGTGCACTGGGCGCCGTCGTCGAACTCGGCCGGCGGGCCCCTCAGCCGGCTCCTGCTCGGCGACGTCACCCCCGGTGAGCTCCCGCCCGAGCGGGTCCCGGCGGCCGCCGACGACGCGATCACCGCCCGGCTCACCGAGCTCGCCGCCCGCGCCGACGGCACCATCGCCCTCGAGCCGGTGACGGTGTGGCCCGCCCCCGCGCACTGGACCCCGCCCGCGAGCGACCGGCCGGGCCTGTCGGTCGCGCGGCTCACCCGCACGCTCGACCACACCTGGCGGCGCACCTCCTACACCGGGCTCACCGCCGCCGCGCACGCCGCGGGGGTTGCCAGCGAGCCCGAGACCACCGGCATCCAGGACGAGGAGCTGGTCGGTGGCGACGCAGAGATCGGTGTGGGCGCCGCCGTCGGTGTCAGTAGCGGCGGAACTCGCTCCGACGATCCCACCGTCGCCCTCGGCGACGCTACCGAGGAACGAGCACCCTTCGACCTTCCCGACGGCGGCCCCACCGGCCCGGCGGCACCGGCCTCCGCCGCCCGCCATCTGCCCTCCCCGATGGCTGACCTGCCCGCCGGCGCGGCCTTCGGCACCCTCGTGCACGAGATCCTCGAGCAGGTCGACACCGAGGCCGACGACCTCGCCGCGGAACTGCTCGCCCGCAGCCGCGAGGTGGCGACCTCGGGAGTACCGGGCGTGACGCCCGAGGCTCTCGCCGGCGCGCTCGCAGCGGTGCTGGCCACCCCGCTCGGACCGTTGGCGGGCGGCGCCACGCTGGCCGACTTCCCCCCGCGCGACCGGCTCGCCGAGCTCGAGTTCGAGCTCCCCCTCGCGGGCGGGGACGGCCCGCCCGCCGCAGCCGTCCCGTCGGCGTCGCCCGGCCGCCCCGCAACGTCGGCCCCGCCCGCACCGACCCCACTCACCACGCCGTCCCGTGCGGTCGCGACCCTGACCGACATCGTCGACCTGCTGCGCCGCCACCTGCCCGCCGACGACGTCTTCGCCCCCTACCCCGACCATCTCGCCGGCCTCGGCGAGGCGAAGCTCCTCGGCTATCTCACCGGCAGCATCGACGCGGTCCTGCGGTGCGGCCACGACGAGCCGCGGTACCTCGTCGTGGACTACAAGACCAACCGTCTCGGCGTCTTCGACGAGCCGCTCACCGCCTGGGACTACCGGCCGGCGGCGATGGCCGAGGCGATGATGCGGACCCACTACCCGCTGCAGCTGCTCCTCTACCTCGCCGCGCTGCACCGCTACCTGCGGTGGCGTCAGCGCGGCTACGACCCCGAGCGCCACCTCGGCGGCGCGCTCTACCTCTTCGTGCGGGGCATGTGCGGCCCGCACACACCCGTGGCCGACGACGGCAACCCCTACGGGGTCATGGCCTGGCGCCCACCCACCGCGCTCGTCGTCGACCTCTCGGCCCTGCTCGAGGGGCGAACGCCATGAGCACGCCCCCCACCCCCACACCAGACGTTTCCGCGGAGACGCGCATCGCCCTGCACGCCCCGCCGTTGCTCGCCCGGTTCAACACCGCCGGGGTGATCTCGGCGGCCGACGTCCACGTCGCGACCCGCCTCGGCCGGCTCACCGGTGAGCACGACGAGCAGGTGCTCCTCGCCGTCGCGCTCGCGGTGCGGGCGGTGCGCGCCGGGTCCGTGTGCGTGCGCCTCGACGACCTCGACGCGCTCGCCGTCCCCGAGGCCGAGGACGTCGTCGCGGGCCCGCTGCCCTGGCCCGAACCGGTGACCTGGGCCGCCGCAGTGGCGGCGAGCCCGTTGGTGGCCGTCGGGGTGGGCGGCCCGGCGGACCGGCCCGCCCGCTGGGTGGGCGGGCGTCTCTACCTCGACCGGTTCTGGCGTGACGAGCTGCTGGTGCGCCGCGAGACCGAGGCCCGGCTGCGCACCCCGTTCGGCGGGTACGACGGCGACCGGCTCGCCGCAACCGCACACCGGCTGTTCCCCGCAGGCGGCGACGACCGGCAACGCCGGGCGGCGCAGACGGCGGTGCTCAGCCGCTTCACCGTGCTCACCGGCGGCCCTGGTACCGGCAAGACGACGACGGTCGCGCGGATCCTCGCCGTCCTGCAGGACGTCGCCGGCCCCGGGCTGCGGATCGCGCTCGCCGCACCCACCGGCAAGGCTGCGGCGCGCCTGCAGGAGGCGGTGCGCGACGTCGTGGCCACGCTCGACCGCGCCGACCAGGAGCGCGTCGGCACGCCCGAGGCCACCACCGTGCACCGGCTGCTCGGCTGGAAACGGGGCAGCTCCACCCGCTTCGACCACGACGCCGACCACCACGTGCCGCACGACGTGGTAGTGGTGGATGAGACGTCGATGGTGTCGCTGCCGTTGATGGCGCGGCTGCTGGAGGCGCTGCGCCCCGAGGCGCGCCTGCTGCTCGTCGGTGACCCGGACCAGCTCGCGTCCGTGGAGGCGGGAGCCGTCCTCGGCGACCTCGTCGCCTCGGTGCCGGAGTCCGGCGTCGTCCGGCTCACCACCGTCCACCGCCAGCAGGCCGACAGCCGGATCCTGCCGCTCGCCACGGCCATCCGGGACGGCGACGCCGACGCCGCCCTCGCCGTGCTGCGCGACGGCGGGACCTCGGTGGAGTTCGTCGCCGCCGCCGCGGAGCGCCTCACCGAGGCGGAGATCCGGCCCGTGCGCGAGGACGCCGTGGGTGCCGGCGCCGATCTCGTCGCGGCCGCCCGCGAGGGTGACGCGGCAGGGGCGCTGCGCGCCCTCGATGCGCACCGGCTCATGCTCGCCCATCGCCGCGGACCCGCCGGCGTCGCCCACTGGGCGGGGCTGGTGGAGGCCTGGGTCGCGGCGGCGGTAGCGCGGGATCAGCACGCGGGCGCCCCGGACCGGCCGATGGCCGGCCCGCTCTGGTACCCCGGCCGGCCTCTCCTCGTCACCGCCAACGACCGCGACACCGGCCTGTACAACGGCGACACGGGCGTGCTCGTGGCCGACGGAGACGGCGTGGTCGCGGTGTTCGGTGACCCCGAGGGCCCCATGCGCGTACGTCCGCACCGGCTGCCCCCGGTGGAGACCGTGCACGCCATGACCGTGCACCGCGGCCAGGGCAGCCAGTTCCGGAAGGTGTCGCTGATCCTGCCCCCGGCCACCTCGCCCCTGCTCACCCGCGAGCTGCTGTACACGGCGGTGACCCGGGCCCGGGAGTCGGTGCGCGTCGTCGGCACCGAGGAAGCGGTCCGGAAGGCCGTCGAGACCCGGGTGCGCCGGGCCAGCGGGCTGCAGGTGCCCCTCGGACCCGGGGACACCGGGTGGACCGAGCCGTGACGGCCGGGGCCTTCGCCCGCCGGTGAACGGGAGGGCTCGCGACGGGGCGGCGGCGGCCTCACGGGGCCTCGGTATCGGCGGGGGCCTCCGGGACCGGGGCGTCAGTCGCGTGCAAGTGGAGGTGTGAACGTGGCGTCGCGCAGCTCGCGCCAGACCTCGATGACGATGGCGCGGGCGTGGTTCTCGGCGGCGTCCTCGTCCCCGGTCGCCACCGCGTGGGCGAGCAGCTCGTGGTGGTCGAGGGACTCCGGCACCGGCCGCGCGGGTGTCAGCTGCAGCTCGGTCCGGCCCTCGAGGACCTCCTGGATCACGCGCCGCAGCGCGCCGAGCATGTCGTTGCCGGTCGCCTCGATGAGGAGCGTGTGGAACTCGACGTCGGCGTCGAGGTACTCCTGGTCCGCGCCGCGACCCACCTCCCCGAGCCGGCGCAGGATCGTGGCCAGCTCCTGGAGCCGGGCACGCACCTCGGGCGTCGCCCGGGTGGCGGCCAGGCGTGCGGCCGTCGGCTCGATGGCGAGACGGAGTTCGGTGAGTCGGTGGAGCTGATCGTCGCGCTGCGGGCTGGTGAGACGCCACCGGATGAGCCGGGGGTCGAGCGTGTTCCACCCGGTGGCTGGTTGCACGGTCACGCCCACGCGGCGGCGTGCCTCGACCATCCCGGTCGACTCGAGGACACGGATGGCCTCGCGGACCACGGTGCGGGAGACGCCGTATTCCTCAGCCAGACCGGCGAGCGTCATCACGGTGCCCACCGGTTTGGCGCCGTGGACGATCTCACGGCCGAGCCGGTCGAGCACGTCCGTGTGCAGGACGGAAGCGGTCGTCGTCGACGGGGGGACCACCATAGTCTTCGCCCTCCTCACCGACGGGCGACAGCGTACCCGCGGGCCTGCTGACGGCGACAATCACACAAGTATGACCTTTGACAATCGTGTGACCTTTGTGCCAACGTGGCGCCTCGCAGGGCAGCTCGTGGCGATCACGCCGGCGTCGCGCGGGGGACGATCCCCGCCTATGCCACCGAGGTCGCGGACGGGTACGCCGGCACCTCACACACCATGTTCCTCCCGGTTCGCGCGCACGTGGACCGCTGACATCGACGGAGATACTCCATGCAAGACTGGGTCCAGACCATGGGAGCGGGCCCGCTCCTGGCGATCGCGGCCGGTGCCATCGCGTTGCTGCTGATCCTGGTGATCAGGTTCAAGATGCACGCGTTCCTCACGCTCATCACCGTTTCTCTCCTCACGGCCTTCGCCACCGGCATCCCGACCGACCGCATCGTGAGCACGGCGGTGAACAGCTTCGGCGGGACGCTCGGCTCGGTGGCCCTGCTGATCGGCCTCGGCGCGATGCTCGGCAAGATGGTCGAGCACAGCGGTGGGGCGAAGGTGCTGGCCGACAAACTCGTGGACCGCTTCGGTGAGGAGCGGGCCCCGTTCGCTCTGGGTCTGGCCTCGCTGATCATGGGCTTCCCCATCTTCTTCGACGCCGGCCTCGTGGTCATGCTGCCGATCATCTTCGCGGTCGCACGCCGCGTCGGCGGCAACAACGTGCTGCTCTACGGCCTCCCGGCCGCTGCCGCGTTCTCGGTGATGCACGTCTTCGTGCCTCCGCACCCCGGCCCAGTCGCTGCCACCGAGCTCTACGGTGCGAACCTCGGCCTCGTGCTGCTCGTCGGCATCATCATCGCGTTCCCGGTCTGGTACGTCTCCGGTTACCTCTGGGGCAAGCGCGTCGGTCGGAAGTACATCCTCCCGGTCCCGGCCCTGTTCGGCTCCATCGACGACGACCAGCCCACGAACCCGCCCGCCGTCAGCACTGTCATCGCCATGCTCCTGCTGCCGCTGGTGCTCATCTTCCTCAACACCGGTCTGGACTTCCTGCGCGCCGCCGGCGCCGTCTCCGCCGATGCCACCTGGTTCCAGGTCCTCTCGGCACTGGGCTCGTCCCCGGTCGCGCTGCTGATCTCGGTCCTCGTCGCCACCGCCGTGCTCGGTACCCGCCGTGGCGAGAACGGCACCGCCCTGGAGAAGGTGCTCGACTCCTCGCTCGGCCCGGTCGCCTCGGTCACGCTCATCACCGGTGCGGGCGGGATGTTCGGCGGCATCCTGCGCGCCTCCGGAATCGGTGACGCGCTGGCGGACTCGCTGGACAACATCGGCCTGCCGGTCATCGTGGCCGCCTACGTCATCGCCCTCATCCTGCGGGTGGCGCAGGGCTCCGCGACCGTCGCCCTCGTGACCGCGGCCGGCCTCATGGCCCCAGCCATCGCCGTCGGCGACTACAGCGTGATGCAGGTCGTCGCCATCACCCTGGCCACGGCCGCCGGCTCGGTTTTCGCCGGGCACGTCAACGACTCCGGGTTCTGGCTGGTGGGCCGCCTCATGGGCATGGACGTCAAGACCACCCTGAAGACCTGGACCGTCCAGCAGGCGCTGGAGTCGGTGCTCGGCTTCGCGGCAGCCCTCGTCGTCTTCGCAATCTTCTAGGGGGATCGGCATGAGCAACATCTTTGACATCAGCGGCAAGTTGGCGTTCGTCACCGGCTCCTCGCGCGGGCTGGGCAACGCCCTGGCCACCGGGCTGGCCGAGGCTGGTGCCCGCCTGGTCCTGCACGGCCGTGACGAGGCCGCCCTCACCGCGGCCGCCGAGCGGATCACCGCCTCGACCGCCACGGTACCGGCCACCGTCATGTTCGACGTGACCGACGTCGACGCCGTCGCCACCGGCGTTGCGGCACTCGTCGCCGAGCACGGCGTGCCGGACATCCTGGTCAACAACGCCGGGATCCAGCGCAGGGCGCCGTTCAACGACTTCGACCCCAAGGACTGGGACGACATCGTCGCGTCGAACCTCTCGAGCGCGTTCTACGTCTCCCAGCAGGTCTCGCGCGGCATGGCCGAGCGTGGTTCGGGCAAGATCATCAACATCGGCTCCGTGCAGTCGTTGCTGGCCCGCCAGACCATCGCGCCGTACTCGGCCACCAAGGGCGGCATGGTCATGCTCACCAAGGGCATGGCGGCCGACCTGGCCCGGTTCAACATCCAGGTCAACGCCATCTCCCCGGGCTACTTCGCCACCGAGATGAACAAGGCGCTGGTCGAGGACGAGGCGTTCAACGCCTGGGTGGTGGGACGCACCCCGGCGCAGCGCTGGGGCAAGTTCGAGGAGCTCGTCGGCACGCTGGTCTACCTCGCGTCCGACGCCTCGAGCTTCGTCTCGGGGCAGAACATCTTCGTCGACGGCGGCATGACCTCCGTCGTCTGAGCTGGTCCGGGGGTGGGTGGCCCGTCACGACGGCGG
>NZ_JBTSDU010000056.1:0-17926 GCF_054605595.1 Georgenia sp.
CTGGCGGTGAAGTGAGCTCGGCCGCGGCGCCCGTCCTGGTCGGCGCGGGCCTGGCCGGCCTCCTGACGGCGCTGCACCTGGCCCCCGTCCCGTGCGTGGTCCTGACCACCGGCCACCTCGCGGAGCTCTCCTCCTCCGACCTCGCCCAGGGCGGGATCGCCGCCGCCCTGGGCGCCGGCGACTCCCCGCTGCTGCACGCCCTCGACACCCTGCACGCCGGCGCCGGGCTGTCCGAACCGGCCGCCGTCGAGCGCATCACCGCCGCGGCACCGGACGCGATCGCACACCTGACCACCCTCGGCGCCCGGTTCGACCGCACCCCGGGTGGCACCTACGCCCTCGGCCTGGAGGGCGCCCACTCACGCCGCCGCGTCGCGCACGCCGGCGGCGACGCCACCGGCCACGAGCTGCTCCGCGCCGCCGTCGCCGCCGCCCGCGCGACCCACTCCGTCACGATTCTCGAGCACACCCGCGCGGTGCGGGTGCTCACCAGCGGCGGCCGGGTGTACGGCGTCGTCGTCGAGCACGACGGCGCACGGCGGGTCCTCACCACCGACCGGGTGGTCCTGGCCACCGGTGGGATCGGCGGGCTGTTCGCGCACACCACCAACCCGACCGGCTCGCGCGGGCAGGGCCTGGCGCTGGCCGCCCGAGCCGGCGCGCGGCTGCGAGACCTGGAGATGGTCCAGTTCCACCCGACCGCCCTCGACGTCGGGCTCGACCCGATGCCACTCGTCAGCGAGGCGGTCCGGGGCGACGGCGCCCACCTGGTCCGCGCCGACGGCAGCCGGCTGCTCGGCGACGACCTCGCCCCGCGCGACATCGTCGCCCGCGCCATCTTCGCCGAGCTGCACCGCGGCGGGCGCGTGTTCCTGGACGCGCGCGACGCCCTCGGCGAGCGCTTCGCCGACCACTTCCCCACCGTGGCCGCCGCGTGCCGCGCCGCCGGCATCGACCCGGCCCGCGACCCGATCCCGGTGCGGCCCGCCGCGCACTACCACATGGGTGGGGTGGCGGTGGATGGCGGTGGGCGCACGTCGGTACCCGGGCTGTGGGCGGTGGGCGAGGTCGCGAGCACCGGCCTGCACGGCGCCAACCGTCTGGCGTCGAACTCGTTGCTCGAGGCCGCCGTGTGCGCGCGGTGGGTGGCCGAGGGCCTCGCGGCCACCCCCGCCGGGTCGCGTGACGCCACCCCCTCCGCCGAGGACCACATCGCCATCCTCGCCGCCGGGGAGCACATCGTCACCCCCACCGCCGGGGACCGCATCGCCACCCCCGTCCCCGGACCGCGCGACCTCACCCCGTCCGCGAGCGGCCCCGGGGAGCACCGCGCCGCCCGGCCCGCACCGCGCTCCGCCGGGGACGTCCGCGCGCTCATGACGCACGCCGTCGGGGTGCTGCGCGACGGCGAGCACCTGCCCGCCGCCCCCCCCGACGCCACGCTCGTGGCGCTGCTGGTGGCCACCGCGGCGCTGCGGCGCGAGGAGAGCCGCGGCGCGCACACGCGCACCGACTTCCCCGCCGCCGCCGTGCCGGCGCACCAGGACCTGACCCTGTCCGAGGTGCTCGCGGGTGCGCCCGCCCTGGCCACCGCGACGACGATGAGGAACGCCTCGTGAGACACCTGCCCGACCTGCTGATCGAGGCCCTGGTGCGCCAGGCCCTCCTGGAGGACCTCGGCCGCGCCGGGGACCTGACCACGGACGCGATCGTGCCGTCGGACGCCCGCGCCACTGCCGCGCTGGTCGCGCGCGACGTCGGCGTGGTCGCCGGCACCGATCTCGCCCGGCTCGCGTTCGTCCTCGTGGACCCGGCCGTGACCGTGACCACCGAGCGCGGCGACGGCGCCCGGGTGACACCGGACGATGTCATCGCCACCGTCTCCGGGCCCGCCCGTGGCATCCTCACGGCCGAACGGGTGGCGCTGAACTTCCTCGGGCATCTCTCCGGCGTGGCCACCGCGACGGCGCAGATTGCCGACGCCATCGCGCACACCAGCGCCCGTGTCACGGGCACCCGCAAGACCACCCCCGGCCTGCGCGCGGTGGAGAAGCACGCGGTGCTGGCCGGCGGCGGCGTCAACCACCGATTCGGCCTGGACGACGCCGTGCTCATCAAGGACAACCACATCGCCGTGGCCGGCGGCGTGCGCCCAGCCATCGACCGGGCCCGCGCCGGCGTCGGGCACCTGGTGAAGATCGAGGTCGAGGTGGACACCCTCGACCAGCTGCGGGAGGTGCTCGCCGACCCCGTCGACGCCGTCCTGCTGGACAACTTTGGCCCGGCGGCGCTGGCCGAGGCGGTGGCGCTGGTGGGCGGTCGGATGATCACCGAGGCGTCGGGCCGGGTGACGGCGGCGACGGCGCCCGCCCTCGCCGAGACGGGGGTGGACCTCATCTCCGCGGGCTGGCTCACCCACTCCGCACCCGTTCTGGACATCGGGCTGGACCACCGCTCCGACGCCTGACTCCGGCCTGTCGACGCCGCGTGAATGACGCCGCGTGAATACTGACCCTCAGATGCCGGATGCACCCGAGCGGCGCGGGGTCCGGATTCGACCGGTGGAGACACCGCCACCGACCCGTGCGACGCCGACCCGCCCCCCGACCCGTGCGACGCCGACCCGGCCCCGACCCGTGCGACGCCGACCCGCCCCCCGACCCGTGCGACGCCGACCCGGCCCCGACCCGTGCGACGCCGACGCGGCCACCGACCCGAGCGGAGCCGGTGGCGACACCGCGCGACGGCGCCGGCTACACCTCGTCCACCGGATTCGGCGCCCCGTCCGAACTCGGGATCGGTGAGCACCCAGGAGCCGGCGTCCTACGCGGGGCCGAGCTCCTGAGGGCGGCCCGAACCCTCGATCCGATGCCGCTCCTTGAGCCGGTCGAGGGCGGCCTCCGTCTGCGCCTCGCTCTCCAGCTCTGCGAACGCCTCTCGTGCCCGCTGCGAGGTGGAGTCGGTCCAGGAGAGCTCGTCGTAGGCCTCGGCCCGGGCCCGCAGCTCGCGCGTCTGCCGCTCGGCCTCCCGGGCGGCACCGGCTATGCCGGGACGCTGGGCGGCGGCCGCCCGCTCGGCCTCGTGGATACCGATCGCGGCGCGGGCGGCGTCGTGGTCGGCGCGCAGCGCCTGGAACCGCAGGCGCTCGTCCTCGACGCGGCGGGCGAGCCGGCCGAGCGTGCGTTCGAGGTGGCGGACCTGCTCGTCCAGCTGCTGGCGCTGCGCCCCCAGCAGGGCGCGACGCTGGCCGGCGGTCCTGGCCCGGCGCAGGAACTCGCGGGCGTCGTCGTCCCGGCCGAGCGCGACGGCGGCGCTCGCGCGGCCGTTCTGGTCCGCCTCCTCGGCCGCGGCCTGATCGGCGAGGATCTCCACCCGGCGGCGCTGCGCCGCGACGTCGGCGACGGCCCGGTGAGCCTGCTCGAGCTGGGTCACCTGCTCCTGGTAGGCGGCCTCGAACGCCTGGACCGGGTCGGGGGCGGGTTGCCTCGCGGCTCGGCGGGCGCGGGCGACGTCGAAGAGGCGGCGTCGGATGGACACGTGACCCTCCGCTCAGACCGCTCGGTGCGAGGTGAACGTCTCGCCCCACGTCTTCAGGGCCTCGACCTCGACCTCGAGACGGGAACCGGCGGCGACGAGTCGGGCGTCGCCCGCCGCGGCCACGTCGCCGAGCAGGGCCTGCCGCAGCTCGGCACCGAGGCGGGTGTGCTCGCGCACGCGCGGCTCGAGCCCGGTGCGGAGCGTCTGTCGGACGACGCCGTCGGGCTCGCGCTCGGCGAGGCGGAGCCGGTCGTCCAGGGCACGGCCGACCCGGGCGAGGTCCGCCGCGACGAAGGGTGTGTCCCCGAGGTACCGGCCCCGCGCCGCCTCGAGGGAGCGTTCGGTGGCCTCGGCGGAGCGGCGGACGTCGAGCCGCAGCCGCGCGATCTGGCGGTGGCTGCGATCCCCCGCGACGGACCGGATGGCGAGCCCGCCGCGTTCGAGCCCGCGGCGGATGCGGTGGGAGCGGCGGATCCGGTGCATCACGTACCAGGTGGTCAGCGCGGCGCCGGTGATCAGCACGAGCGCGACGATGCCGATCACCAGGAGGAGCCGGCCCACGGCGTCGGCGACGCCCGCTGCGGCGATCACGTCGGTGGGTGGCATCGATGGCCTCCAGTTCTGTGCGGCGCATGGCCGCGGTCGCTCCGCCCACTGTAGTTTGCCTGCTCCTGTAGATCGCCTGCTCGCGCACCCATCCTTGCGCCCGCGCCAGTGCCCACCCCTACGCCCGCGCCCACCCCTGGCGCCGACGGCGGGTTCTTGTGCCGACGGCGGGTGGTCCACCAGGCGCCGTCGGCACGAGAACCCGCCGTGGATGAACGGCAGCCGAGGTCTCCGCCGTCAGGCACCCGGCGGCCGGGTGCGCTACGACCGTCGGCCGCGCAGCCGGGTCGCGGTGCGCGGGAGGCTCGGCAGAACGGCCTCGACCTCGACGGTCACCACCTGGGCATCAGACCACCGCGGTGCCGAAGAGGAGACCGAGTAGGTACGTCACCGCCGCGGCCCCGTACCCGATCGCCAGCTGGCGCAGCGCCCGGCGCAGCGGCGAGGCACCCGAGAGCACCCCGACGACGGCGCCCGTGCCCAGCAGCGCCACCCCCACGAGCCCGGCTGCGACCAGGATGGCCGGGAGCCCGGAGAGCCCGAACAGGTACGGCAGGATCGGGATGAGCGCACCGGAGGCGAAGAACAGGAAGCTGAAGATGGCGGCGGACCAGCCCGTGCCGACGCCCGTGTACTCGGGCGACTGACGGTCGGCCATGCCCGCACCGCCCCGGAGCTGGGCCAGTACCGTCCCGGCGTACTCCTCGGCCTGAGCGGAGTCCATGCCGCGGGCCCGGTAGACGAGCGCGAGCTCGTTGGCGTCGACGTCGAGGTGCGGGATGAAGGACGTGGCGTCCGGGTCCGGGTGGGAGGCCTCGAGGAGCTCCCGCTGGGACCGGACCGAGACGTACTCCCCGGCCCCCATGGACAGCGCCCCGGCGAGCAGCCCGGCGATGCCGGTGAAGAGGACCGTGCCGGCGGTCACGCCGGTGGCGCCGATACCGAGCACGAGGGCCAGGTTGGAGACCAGGCCGTCGTTGGCGCCGAAGACCGCGGCCCGGAACGTCCCGGACATGCGCTCGCGCCCACGGGTGGCCAGGGCCCGCACGACCTCGCCGTGCACCCGCTCGTCGGCGGCCATCGCGTCGGTGGCGTCGTCGTCCTCGGCGTAGGTGGAGCGTTGCTCGGCCTGCTGCGCGAGCGCCAGGACGAAGACGGAGCCGAAGGTGCGGGCGAGGATGCCGAGTGCCCGGGTGCGCAGGGCGCCCTTGCGGGGCCGGCCGGCGTGCTCGCCCAGGAGGGCGCGCCAGTGCTCCTCGTGCCGGCGCTCCGCCTCCACCAGGCCGAGGAGGATCGCCCGCTCCTCGCCGTCCCGGCGCGCGGCGAGGTGCCGGTAGACGGCGCCCTCTGCCCGCTCGTCGGCAAGGTAGCGGCGCCACCGGCGTACCTGTGCCGGGCTGGGGGTGGGCGGTACGCCGTCGGTCGGTGCGGGCATGCCGGACATGTTCGCAGGACCTTCGGCGGTACCCCAACTGCCCGCACAGTGGGATCGAACACTGTTCGTGCACCCGAAGAACCCGCGCCGGAGAGCCCCGAACCCATGGTCACCGGGCTCCCGTGCACACCACGTTCGCTGCTCCGGTACCTCGCGCCGACCTCGACGCTCCCGGATGTCCCACCCGACCCGAGAAGCGGAACACCGAATGAGCCCGTTGGCACCACAGGACGAGGGTGCAGCAGCACCCGGCCGGAGCGGCGAGACACCCTGACGTCCCCCGCACCGAACGACCCCCGTCAGCGCGGCAGTGACCTTCGTCGGGTGACCTCGGCGTACCAGCGACCCGAGTCCTTCAGGGTGCGCTCACCGGTCGCGTAGTCCACGTAGACGATCCCGAAGCGCCGCGAGTACCCCCACGACCACTCGAAGTTGTCCAGCAGCGACCACAGGAAGTACCCACGCACGTCCGCGCCGTCCTCGATGGCCCGGGCCACCTGCACCAGGTGGCGGGCCACGTAGTCTTTCCGGTCCGGGTCGTGGACCGCGCCGTCGGGCCCGAGGACGTCGTCGAACGCGGCACCGTTCTCGGTGACCATGAGCGGCAGGCCGTCGTAGGCGTTGTCCAGCGCGGTGAGCAGTTCGTGGAGGCCCTCGGGCTCGATGTTCCAGCCCATCGCCGTCAGCGGGCCCGTGGGATCGAGGAAGTCGACGTCGTCCAGGCCCACCCACGGGCTGCCGACCCCGGCGCCGTGCCCGCCGGAGCGGCCGATGGCCGGCTCCCCGGCGGCGCGGGCGCGCACGTAGTTCGTGGAGTAGTAGTTGACCCCCAGGACGTCGATGCGCTGGCGGATCAGGATCGTGTCCCCGGGCAGCACGTAGGCGGCGTCGGTGATGTCGCGCGTGATCTCGCGCAACCCGATGGGGTAGGAGCCGTTGAGGAGCGGGCCGAGGAAGATGTGGTTGCCCACGAGGTCCACCCGGTGGGCGGCGTCGAGGTCGGCCACGCGGGACGGGTCGGCCGGCCTGGTCACGTGCAGATTCAGCGTGATGGAGACCTGCGCCTGCTCGCCCAGTTCCTCCCGGATGGCCGTGGTGGCCAGCCCGTGCGCCAGGTTGAGGTGGTGCACCGCCGCCAGCGCCTCCGCCGGGTCCGTGTGCCCCGGCGCGTGGACGCCGGAGGCGTAGCCGAGGAACGCGGAGCACCAGGGCTCGTTGAGCGTGGTCCACACCTCGACCCGATCCCCGAGCTCGCGTGCCATGGCACGGGCGTACTCGGCGAACGCGTACGCCGTCTCCCTGTTCACCCAGCCGCCGGCGTCCTGCAGCTCCTGCGGCAGGTCCCAGTGGTAGAGCGTGACGTACGGGGCGATACCGGCCGCGCGTAACCCGTCGAGCAGGTCGCGGTAGAACGCGACGCCCTCGGGGTTGAGCTCGCCCCGCCCGCCGGGCTGGACGCGTGGCCAGGAGATCGAGAGGCGGTAGGCGTCGAGCCCGAGCGTGGACATGAGTGCGACGTCCTCGCGCCACCGGTGGTAGTGGTCCGCGGCGACGTCGCCCGTGTCGCCGTCGCGCGTGCGCCCGGGCGTGTGCGAGAACGTGTCCCAGATGGACGGGCCGCGCCCGCCCTCGCGGGCCGCACCCTCGATCTGGTAGGCCGCCGTCGCGGCGCCCCACACGAAGCCGTCGGGGAAGGTGTGCATGTCGCTGTTCACTCCCGGATCCTCTCACCTGCAATGTCGATCGCCAGGGTCGTGACGCCGGCCTCGGCCCGCACCGTGCCGCGCCCGACGACGTCGAGCACCCACGCCAGGTCGGCGCCCAGCGACTCGGCCCCACTGCTCGTTCCCCTCACGGGTGACGACGTGACCGGCCCGGTCGGCGCCCAGCGACTCGGCTCCACAGCTCGTTCCCCTCACGGGTGACGACGTGACCGGCCCGGTCGGCGCCGTCGGGTCCCGGGATGACGGCAGTACGGGTGGCGCCATCGTCATGCGCGACGGACGGCTGCGGCTGCCGGCGCGGCTACCGCCCGGAGCCGGCGGGACCCGTACCGGAGTTGCCGGTACCGGAGTTGGCGTGACCGGTATCGGAGTTGGCGGCGCCGCTCCCGGGCCTGCCGGTCGTGCGGATCTTGTCCTTGACGGTTGCGGCGACCTTGTCGGTCATCGCGGCAGTGCGCTCACGGGCGGCGTCGCCGACCTTCTGCTCGACCTTCTGCACCCCGCCCTGCACGCGGGGATTCGACCAGACAGCGGCGCCGGCCTTCTTGAGCCGCTCGTACTGCGCCCGCCCCGCGCGCGTGCCGAACACATAGCCGACGGCGGCACCGGCGACGAACGAGAACTTTCCCATGGGAGACCTCCAGGCGAGCGGGTACACAGCTGACTGGGTACGAGCCTATGCGGAGGGCCGTGCCTCCGCAGCCGTGCCGGCCACCGTCCACGGCCCACCGACCACCAGCCACCAGCCGCCAGCCGCCGCCGATGGCCCACCAGCCACCGTGCACCGCTCACCAGCCACCGCCCACCAGCCACCAGCCACCGCCCACCAACCACCAACCACCAACCACCAACCACGAAGTCGTACATCCGGTGACAAACTCGCACTCCGGCAGTACGAGTTCGTCACCCAAGGCACGATCTCGACGACGCTGAGCTCCTCCTGCCCAGATCCCGTCCCCAGCCACGAGGGCCCGGTTCGTTCGGCCTCCGGGGGGACCCCGTCGGCCGCCTATCGTCCGGGTATGGGTGCGCAGCGGCGCAGGCGAGCGCGACCCGCACGGTCGGGGTGCGCGACGCCGTCGGCGTACGACGTCATCGGCGCGCTCACCCGCCGGATGGACCGGATGCACCGTCGGCGAGGGAGAGCGTCATGAACACAGGAAGAGCGGCACGAACAACATGCCGAGGGCGCTCAGCAGACTGCCGGCGCTCGCGGTCGAACCCGCCCCGAGACGGGCACTGATCACGCTCTAGCGGTCAGCACCACGGGACCGTCGTCGGTGATCGCGACCGTGTGCTCGGAGTGCGCACCACGGGAGCCGTCGGCGCTGCGCAGCGTCCAGCCGTCGGCGTCGGTGTAGATCTCGTCGGTGCTCGCCAGGAACCAGGGCTCGATCGCGATGACGAGGCCGGGCCGCAGCGGAAGCCCATGGCCCGGCCTCCCGTCGTTGGGCACGTGCGGGTCCCCGTGCATCGTGCGCCCGACACCGTGCCCGCCGAACTGGGTGTTGACGAGGAAGCCGTGCTCGCGGGCGACGTCACCGATGGTCGCGGAGATGTCGCCGAGCTTGTTGCCCACCCGGGCAACCTCGATCGCCCGGTCGAGGGCGGCCTCGGTGGTGGCGATCAGCTCGAGGTCCCGCTGCTGCGGCGCACCGACCACAAGACTGAGCGCGGAGTCCGCGACCCAGCCGTCCACGGCGGCGGCGAAGTCGACCGAGACGAGGTCGCCGTCGCGCAGCGTGTAGTCGTGGGGCAGCCCGTGCAGCACCGCGTCGTTGACCGAGGTGCACAGCACGTACCCGAACGGCCGCGCCCCGAAGGACGGGTGGTAGTCGATGTAGCAGGACTCCGCGCCGCGCGCGCGGATCATCTCGTGCGCGAGGGTGTCCAACTCCAGCAGGTTGACGCCCACTGCGGCCCGCTCACGCAGCGCCGTGAGGACGTCGGCCACGAAGGCGCCGGCCGGCCGCATCGCCTCGAGCTCGGCTGGGGTCTTGAGGTCGATCACCTCGACAGGTTAGTCGCTGCCTCCACGAGGCGACCCGCCGCACGGATGGCCCCCGGGCCGCTCAGACGCACCTTGGCGACATCCACTGTGACGGTGAGGACCTCATACAAGCGGCGGGACCACCGGCAGTGACCGTCTCCCTCGCCCTGGGAACATCCACTGTGACGGTGAGGACCTCATACAAGCGTCCATAGGGGCCCAACTGACGCATTCGTGGCCGGGGCGGCTCAAGCCGGACGGCGAATATCGACCGGACCATCGCCCCTGGCCGCGACGGCCCCACCGGGGCGAGACTGGTGTCTCGACGAGGGAGTCATGAGGATGATGGTGAAGAAGAAGAAGAAGAAGAAGTCCTGGAGCGAGCTGTCCACAGGCCAGCGGGTCGGGGTGCTGGTGCCGGCCGCGATCCAGCTGACGCTCGCCGCGACGGCGTGGCGGGACCTGGCGCGACGCCCGGCCGATGAGGTCAACGGGCCGAAGGCGGCGTGGGCGGCGGTGATCGCGATCAACTTCGTCGGCCCGGTGCTGTACTTCGTCAAGGGCCGTCGGCGGTAGGCCCGGCCTAGTCTGGGGCTCATGGCCGAACCCGCACGGCGGCCGGGGCGCCGCCCCGGCGGGCCGGACACGCGCGGCGAGATCCTCTCCGCGGCCCGGCACGAGTTCGCGGAGAACTCCTTCACCGGGACGAGCGTGCGCGCCATCGCGCGCCGCGCCGCCGTCGACCCGGCGCTGGTCCACCACTACTTCGGGACCAAGCAGAAGCTGTTCGCGGCCACCCTCAGCCTCGGCCTGGACCCCGGCCTGGTGATCAACCAACTCGCCTCCGTGCCCGCCGAGGCGCGCGGCATGAACCTGGTCCGCGTGTTCTTCGAGATCTGGGACGACGCCGCCCGCCGCGCGCCGTTCCTGGTGCTGCTGCGTTCGGCGATGACGGAGCCGACGGCCACGCGCACCGTGCGCCAGTTCGCCGAGGAACTGATGCTGCCGCTCGCCCGCCCCATGGTCACGGGCCCGCACGCCGAGCTCCGGCTCCAGCTCGCCATCTCGCACCTGATCGGCACGGCGGTGATGCGACACGTCGTGGGCACGGAGCCGCTGGCCTCCGCATCGGTGGAGGAGCTGGTCCGGCGGGTCGGACCGGTGGTGCAGAACTACCTCGACGATGCCTGACACCGCTCGGCCGGCACACCGGGGCCCCTGTGAACCGGCGATGTCGCGGCACCGGAGCAGTCGTCCCGACGGCGGGCCAGCCGTCGGGACGACGGAGCAGCCGTCCCGACGGCAGAGCAGTTGTCCCGACGGATCGGACCAGTCGTCCCGACGGATTGACTCCGGCGCCCGTCGGGGCATGATTCATTCTATGATGAATTCTGCGGTCGCGGTCCGCGGCCTGCGGGTGGTGCGCGGCGCCGCGACGGCGCTGGACGGAGTCGAGCTCGACGTGCACCCCAGCTCGGTGACCGGGCTGCTCGGCCCCTCGGGCTCGGGCAAGACCACGCTGATGCGCGCCATCCTCGGTGTGCAGGTGGTGGCAAGCGGCTCGGTCGAGGTGCTCGGCCTGCCGGCCGGTGACCCGGGGCTGCGGCGCCGGATCGGGTACGTCACGCAGGCACCGAGCGTCTACGAGGATCTCACCGTCCATGAGAACCTGCGGTACTTCGAGCACATCCTGAAGGACGGGCGGCGCAGGACCGGGCGGCACGGGACCGGCCAGCCACGGGGCGGCAGCCGGTCGGCGGCCGAGGTGCTCGACGTCGTCGACCTCGGGCCGCAGCGCGACCAACTCGTGGGGACGCTGTCTGGCGGCCAGCTCTCCCGCGTCTCGCTCGCCACCGCCCTGCTCGGCTCGCCGGAGCTGCTGGTGCTGGACGAGCCGACGGTCGGCCTCGATCCGGTGCTGCGCGAGTCGCTGTGGTCGACCTTCCGCACCGTCGCCGCCACCGGCGTGACGTTCCTCGTCTCCTCGCACGTCATGGACGAGGCCACCCGGTGCGACCGGCTCCTCATGCTCCGCCAGGGCCACCTCCTCGCCGACACCACGCTGCCCGAGCTGCTCGCCACGACCGGGGCGAGCAGCGCCGAGGACGCCTTCATCCAGCTGGAGCGGGCATGATCGCCACCGCAGAGCGGGTGCTGCGGCAGCTGCGCCACGACCCGCGGACCATCGCGATGATCCTCGTGGTGCCATGCGTGCTGCTCACGCTGCTGTGGTGGATCTACGACGGCGGCCCGATCTTCCACCGCATCGGCCCGGCACTGCTGGCCCTCTTCCCGGTGATCATCATGTTCCTCATCACCTCGATCACCACACTGCGTGAGCGCCGCTCCGGCACCCTGGAGCGGCTGCTGACGCTGCCGCTGGGCCGGGTGTCGTTCATGCTGGGCTATGCGGTCGCGTTCGGCGCCGTCGCCGTGGTGCAGGCGCTCGTGGCCTCCGGGCTCATGCTCGGCCCGCTCGGGCTCGAGGTGGCGGGGCCGTGGTGGCAGCTCGTGCTGGTCGCGGTGCTCGACTCCCTCCTCGGCGTCGCGCTCGGGCTCTTCGTGAGCGCCTTCGCCCGCTCCGAGTTCCAAGCGGTGCAGTTCATGCCGGCGATCGTGCTGCCTCAGTTCCTGCTGTGCGGGCTGCTCGTCCCGCGCGACGAGATGCCCCGGGCGCTGGAGTACACCTCGAACGTCCTCCCGCTCTCCTACGCCGTCGACGCCATGAACACCGTCTCCACCGAGGTCAGCGGGGACCTGACGCTGGAGCTGACGGTCCTCGTCGGCTTCATCGTGGGGGTTCTGCTGCTCGGCGCCGCCACGCTGCGCCGTCGCACCGCGTAGCGGGCCCGCCCGATCGTCGGCGTGGAAAGGTGTCACATGTCGACCAAGATCTACGCCATTGACGCAAGCCCCGCGCCGATCTCCTCGTTCGATCCCCCGCCCACACCGCGCGTTCCGCCCTCGCCGCCGCTCATAGGCTGATGGCATGTCCACGCGCTCGAACGCCCAGCAGATCTCCGACGCCAGGTTCGCCGAGGCCACCGGCCGCGAGCGCGAGGCCTGGCACACCCTTCTCGACCGCGTCGGCGCACCGGAGTGGGGCCACACCACGATCGCACGCTGGCTCGTCACGGAGCACGGCGTGGACGGGTGGTGGGCGCAGTCGATCACGGTCGGCTACGAGCAGGCGCGGGGGCTGCGAGCACCGGGGCAACGGGCGGACGGCACATTCGAGGTGAGCGTCACCAAGACCTTGCGTGCCCGGGTCGAGGAGGTCTGGCCCTACCTCGCGGACCAAGCACAACGGGGCCGCTGGCTCGAGGCCGGCTGGCCCCTGATGGGCGTGACAGAGTCGAAGTCGGTGCGCTTTGCCGCCGGGGAGACCGAGCGCGTGCTCCTCGTGCTCGACTCGCTGGCCGCAGGTGCGGACGGCCGCCCGCGCCTGCGGGTCACGGCGTCCGAGACCAGGCTCGCGGACGCCGGCGCCGCCGCAACGGCCAGGGCCGACTGGCGCCGTCGCCTCACGACGCTGGTCGATCTGCTCGACGGATCGCGCGGCCCGACCAACTGACGGGGCTGCTCGACGGATCGCGCGGCTCGACCAACTGACGGGGCTGCTCGACGGATCGCGCGGCTCAACGAACTCACCTGCTCGCAGGATCGGTCCGCTCGACAAAACGCTGCGCTCGACCAGCTTGCCTGCTCGCTGGATCGAGCCGCTCGACGAACTGACCGAGCTGCTCGCTGGATCGCGGAACTCGTCGGATCGCGGAACTCGTTCCCGGGCCGACGAGGACCGGATGCCGAGACGCACCCCCACACATCCGGACACATGCGATACCAAACCTTTACCATCGCCACATGGCTGAAGTCTCGATCACGACACCGCGCGGGGTCCACCTGGCGGGAACCTTCGAGCCGGGCCCGACCGCGGCGGCCGTCCTCTTCGCGCACGGGTTCCTCTCCGACCGCCACTCCGCGTACCGCTTCGATGCCCTGGCGGCCACCTACCGTGAGGCCGGGTACGCCACCCTGCAGTTCGACTTCTCCGGCTGCGGCGCGAGCGACGACGACGTCGTCACGGTCGCCGGCGAGGTCGAGGACCTGCGGTCGGCGTCAGCCTGGCTCACCGAGCAGGGCTACCCGGTGCAGGCGGTCCACGCACACTCCTTCGGTACGGTCGGTGCCCTACGAGCGCAGCCGCGCGACGTCGTCACCATGGTCCTGACGGGCGCGCTCACCGGCCCGATGAACTACCCCTGGGGGCAGATCTTCGCCCCCGCCCAGGTCGACGAGCTCGAGGAGCACGGCTTCACCCGGGTGCCGGACGACAACGAGGCCGGCGTGCGGGAGTTCAACGTGATCTCGCGCGAGACGCTCGCCGACTACTCCCTCATCGACCAGGCCGAGCTCCTCGGCAAGGTCCGGGTCCCCGTCCTGATGCTCTACGGCGGCATGGACGAGGAGGCGACCGAGCTCGTCTCGCTCGGGCGCGAGGGCATGCCCCTCCTGCCCGAGGGCTCCCGGCTGGAGGTCGTGCCGGGCGCCGAGCACGGCCTGAAGGACCGCATCGACATCGTCGGCGAGCGCGGGGTGGCGTGGTTCTCCGAGCACCTCGCCGGCGTGCCGGAACCGGACGCCGGCGCTCGCTAGGTCCAGCACCGGACGTTCGACGCCCTGCCCCAGCCTGCGCTGCCCGACGCCCTGCCCCAGCCTGCGCTGCCCGACGCCCTGCCCCAGGGGGTGCCGGGAATGGGCCGTCTGTGCGAAGACTTCGGCCGGATAGACAGTCGTTTGTCTTCGCACAGACGTCGACGGGCCCGGGACGAGGGGGTGCGATGGTCGCTTGCAACTCCTCGGCCGCGCCACCCCGACGGCGGCTCGGTGTCATGCGTCGCACCTAGGAAAGGTTGCGCTGCCACACGCCCTCGACGCTCGCGACGGCGAAGCCGAGCGCCTCGTTGATGGCGAGCATGTGGCGATTCTCCCCGGCGTTCCAGGTGTGCAACCGTCGCACTGCGGGGTACACCTCCGTGAGCTGCTCAAGGTTGTCCACCTTCACCAGCATCCCGAGGCGGTGTCCGCGGTGATCCGCCCGCACGAGGGTGTTGTACTGGAACGCGACCTCCGGCTGGTGCGGCGCCTGGCGGATCATCGTGAAGGCCACCAACTCACCGGAGGGCACGTGCTCGGCGGCGGTGAGGACGTAGCCCGCGCCGCCGATCGAGTACTCCATGTCGGTCTCGCGCACCCGCTGCTCGTCCCACACCTCCTCGCCCGTCGCCAGGCCTGCGGACGGGGAGTCCATGCTCATCCGCGCCTGCAGCACAGCCATCGACGTGAGCCAGCGCTCCGGGGTGGCGTCACGCCACCGGACGAGCCGGTAGTCCCGGCCAGCGGCGCTCTCGGCGTCAGCCCGCAAGCACGCGAGCATCGCCGGCTCGACAGGTAGCGGCAGCGTCGACTGCCGTTCGGTCTGCTCCAGCACGAACCCGTGCCGCCGGGCGAAGCGCACCGCGATGTCGTCGGCCGGGAGCCGCCCGACGCCGGTGGGGGCGACCGCGGCGTCCTCACCGGCCGCCGCCTCCCGGCCGTGGATGGACCATGAGGAGACGACGGTGCGCCCGGCAGCGCGCACGCGGGCCTCGACCTCGTTCCACAGGGTGGTGCCGATCCCCTGGCGGCGTGCGCCGAGGCGGACCATGATCTCGATCTGGGCAAGGTGGGTGTTGTCGAGGATCGGCAGGTCGAGCTGCGCATAGCCCAGGACGTCGGTGGACGAGCCAACGCCGGCGAGGGCGAGGGCGAGCAGGACCTGCTTGCGGCTGTGCTGCTGGCTTGCGTAGAGCGCGAGCTGGGACTCGGGCGGATCGAGGAAGTCGTCGTGTCCGACCCGCTCGCGCAGGCACTCGGCAGCCACCTCGGCCCAGCCATGAGCGGCCCGGGTGGAGGTGGGCGCGCCCTCGTCCGGGACGGCGAGGTCCACGATTCGGACGGCGGTCATGACCGTCCAGTGTGGCAGCCGGTCCGCGGTACCGCGAGGGATTTTCCGGGTCGGCCAGGGGACCGGCGCGCCTCCCAGCCTGCCCTGCCCGACGCCTGCCCCAGCCTGCCCTGCCCGACGCCCGCACCAGGGTGTGCCGGGTGTGGGCCATCTGTGCGAAGACTTCGGCAGGATAGTCAGTCGTTTGTCTTCGCACAGACGTCGATGGCGCCCGGGACGGGGATTTTCCGGGTCGGCCGGGGGACCGGCGTGCCAACCGACCGGGCGGAGCCGGCGTCTCAGCCGGCCGGCAGCAGCCGTACGAGCAGGGCGCGGTGGTCGCTGCTGCCCCGCTCCACCACCGCCGCAGCGACCACCTCGTGACCGTCGCCGACGAGGACGTGGTCGATGGGGGCGCCGAGCCAGCGTGGGATCGTCGTCGGCCAGGTGCTCACGGCGCCGATGCCGCCGGCCACGGCGGCCGAGCGGCACGACCCCAGGTCCCGCATCGGGGCGTGGTCGAGGGTGGCGTTGAGGTCGCCTGCCAGGACGAGCCCGGGCTCGCCGCTCCGGCACACCTCGGTGACGGCCTCGAGGTCCTCGGTCCAGGCGTCGGTCCGGTCCGCGAGGGGCGGCGTGGGGTGCACGGCGAGGAACACCGGCCCGACGCCGGTGGCGGGTTCCGCCCGGACAGCACCGAACCGCGTCTGCGGGGCCGCGGTCTGCGCGTACTCGCCGAGGGTGTCCGCGACGAGCAGCGCCGTCGCCCCGACGCCCTCCTCCCCGCGGCTGTCCGTGAAGACCTGGAAGTCGGCGTGGCCGGCATCGGCGAGCAGGGCGGCGACGGCGGCGGCCCCCACACGCCCGGTCTCCGTCAGGGCGAGGACGTCGACGCCGTTCTCGTCCGCGAGCGCGGCGACCTCCTCCGCGGAGGTGCGCCCACCGCCCGTGTTGTAGGACAGGACCGTGATCGCCCCGGTGCCCTGCCCGGCGGCGCGGACGCCGTCGTCGGGGGGCAGCCCGTCCGTGGAGCTCAGGCCGCGCTCGGAGAGCACCCACACGTGTGCGCCCGCCACGACGAGGAGGATGAGGCCGAGCACCAGCGCGTGGTTGCCCATGCGCATCGTGATCTTGCGGACGACGCCGACCACGAGCAGCACGAGGGCCACGATGCCGAGCGCGGCGATCGTCAGCGGTCGCAGGGCGACGACCTGCGAGATCGGGTAGGTCATCGTGAGCCCGGCCCGGCCGGCGGACACGCGGCCGGGCAGCTCGGGGTCGAGGGTCAGCGCGGCGGCGCCGCCCAGCACGAGGACGAGGAACCACCCGATCAGACGCACGCGGTCAGTGTGGCACCCGGGCGTCGTCGGCCCGAGCAGGTCGGCGGGGCAGTGGGTGCACGAGCGTGAACCGCTCGAGCACCACCGGGACCTCGGGGGTGAACTCCTGGCCGAGCCCGGCGAGCACCCCGGCGAGCTCGGCTCGCTGGGTGGTGCGCCAGAACTCGAGGCTGTCCTCGCCCTCGGCGGCGGCGTGCTCCGCCGGCACCTCCTCGAACGGGAGGACCTCGACGGCGACCGTGCGCACGAGCGCCCGCGGCCGCCCGCTGCCGTCGCACAGGATCGACAGCGTGCCGGGCCGGGGCAGCTCTTCCTCGACCGCCTCCCACTGGGCCGCCGCGCCGGACGTCGCGATCCGCTCGCCGGCGAGGACGTCCGCGACGAACGCGTCGGCGCGTTCCGCCGTGGTGCCGAACGCCCACGTCGGTGGGGTGAGGACGGCGAGCGTGTTCTGGCCGACGACGACGTCCAGCCGGGTGATGCCGGAGACCTTGCGGGCCTCCTCCCAGAAGAGCTCGACGTCCGCCTCGGACGGCACCGTGATGTCCTTGGGCCGTGTGTGGCAGGGCGCGGGGCCTCCGCGCCCCACGCCCGGCTCACCCGAGGTGCTTCTCGAGGAAGGCGCCGAGGTCGGCGAGCGTGTCCGCGGAGATGGCGTGCCCGAGCCCGGGGTAGCTGCGGGCCGTCAGGGTGGTGTGCGCGGGGAGCCAGGCGGCGGTGCGCTCCAGCAGGTACGGGGCGATCACCGGGTCGGCGTCGCCGCACGCCCACAGCACCGGGGGCCGGCGGGCGGCGAGGTCGACGTCACCGTCGGCCGCACCGGGGGCGACGAAGCCCGAGAGGATCGCGACGGCGTCGGCCCGTCCGGGTTCCTGTCGGAGCACCTGGGCGGCGACGGCGCCACCCTGGGAGAACCCGGCCAGCGCGACCGCGGAGAACGGACCGGCGACGGCGTCGAGCCAGGCCCGGACGGCCTGCGCGGCCTGGTTGGTGCCGTCCGCGCGCAGCCGGTCGGCATGCTCAGACGGCACGTGGCCGGCCGGGCCGGCGAGCTCGGGGCCGAGGGGGAACCACTCGTAGCCGGCGGCGTTCGCGCCGATCGCGCGCAGGGAGGCGACGACCAACCGTTCGGGCAGGTGCGGGACGAGGCCGAAGAGGTCCCGCTCGTTGGAGCCGTAGCCGTGCAACAGCACGAGCAGGGGGCGGCCGGCCCGTTCGGCGGGCGCGGCGGACCAGAGGACGGCGGCGGCGTCGACGGTGGCAGTCATGCGGATCTCTCCCTCGTGGTGGGTCACAGGCCCGGTGAGC
>NZ_JBTSDU010000057.1:0-17550 GCF_054605595.1 Georgenia sp.
CATTCGCGACGTGGTGGCCTAAGCGGCGGTGGCCGACCGGTCGGCCCGGACCAGGCTCGGCGAGCACCACCGCCTCGACTTCGTCGGCTCGGCCCCGGAGGTCGACCTCACCGCCATCGCCGGGCAGAGGGAGCGGATCCACCGCGGCTGGGCCCGATCACCCGCGAGCAGTTCGAGCACGACGCCGGGCCGGACGGTGCGCTGCTCGCCGGCTCGCCCGCGACGGTCGCGACCGAGTTCGCCTCCGCCGCCAGGACGCGGGGGCCGGCCCGGTTCGACATGAAGTCCGGCCCGGTTCGACATGAAGTCCGGCCCGGTTCGACATGAAGTCCGGCCCGGTTCGACATGAAGTCCGGCCCGGTTCGACATGAAGCACAGCGTGGGCACCCTGCCGCACGAGAACCTCGTGCGCAGCATCGAGATCTACGGCATGTCGCTCACGCCGCTGGTCCGCGAGCTGTCGCGTAGCCGCCTGGGCGGGGTCGACGCAGCCGCTCAGGCCGAGTTCACGTAGCCGCTCAGGCCGGGCTCGCGTAACCACCCGGGCCGGGTTCACGTAGCCGCTCAGGCCGGGCTCGCCCCGAGGTACGCGAGCTGCGCCTCGACCGTCTTGCGGGCGGCGAACTCGCGCATGCCGTCGGTCGGGCCGTAGACCGCGGACAGCATGTCGTCGACGCCGCTCACCCCCGCCGCGAGCAGGGTGCGCACCTGGTCCAGCCGTTCGTGCCGGTGGCGCAGGAGCGTGTGCAGCGCCGTGACCGGATCGGGTACAAGGGGGCCGTGCCCCGGTGCGACGAGGCGGACGCCGCGGTCGTCGGCCAGCCCGGCGAGGCGTTCGAGGGTGGTGAGGTAGTTCCCGAGGTCGCCGTCCGGCCAGGCGATGATGGTCGACCCGCGGCCCAGGAGCGTGTCCCCGGTCAGGAGCAGGCCCTCGGCCGGGAGCAGGAGGCAGAGCGAGTCGGCGGTGTGCCCGGGGGCGGCCAGGACCCCGACGCGCAGCCCGCCGGCCGTGAGCACCTCTCCGTCCGCCGGCTGGTCGTTGCCCGCACCCCGCACGGGCGCACCGGTGAGCGCACCGAGGCGGTGTGTGGCCTCGGCGTGGTCGCGGTGGTGGTGGGTGAGCACGATCAGGGTGATCCGGCCGCCGTCCCGCTCGGCGACGGTACGCACCCGCCCCAGGTGCTCCTCGTCGAGCGGTCCCGGGTCGACGACGACGGCCTCGGCGGCGCCGGGCTCGCGAAGGACCCACGTGTTGGTCCCCTCGAGCGTCATGGGGCCACCGTTCGGGGCCAGCACGCACGTGGCGCGGTCCGACACCCTCCCGCCGCTCCACCGCCCGCCGGCCACCGCATGACCGTCGATGCTCATCGGTGCCCTCCCTCCGTCGCGAGTACACGCACCACAGGCCACGCGCCACGGGTGACATCCTGCCGCACCGTCCACAGGCGCCGCCCGCGATGTCCGTGGCTTGCGCTTGAGTGGAGGCATCAGCCGAAGGAGGCGACGATGATGTCCCGTGAATCACTCCAGACCCTCAACACCCACACGCTCATCGGCAACACCGAGCACCGCGGCACGGCCTGGCACTATCGGGCGGACCTGCAGGGCCCGACGCCGAACCACTATCCCGGTCCGATCCCCGTGGCCGATGTGGCCCGGCGGCTGTTCCACTGGCGGGCGGAGACGGCGCCGTTCGCGCTGGAACGGCCCGCCACCCCGCACACGATGACCCACCTCGGTGAGGACGGCGCACCGATGCGTTGGGAACGCGTCCGGGACCGGCAGGCGGTCGTGCGCTCCGACCGCAGCGACGGCACCGTGCTCGGCGTCTTCACCGACCAGTACGTGCCGCACCAGTACGCCGACTACCTGCTCACCTCGCTCGCCAACATCCTCGACGACTCGCTGTCGATCAGTTCGGCCGGCCTGCTCCGCAACGGCGCGGTCGCCTGGGTCGAGGTCAGTGTGCCGGAGTCGATCACCACGCCGGAGGGTGTGCGGTTCAGACCCAACCTGCTGGCGACGACAACGCTCGACGGCACCCTCGCCACCACGTACAAGCGCACGGTGACCGACGTGGTGTGCGACAACACGCGCAACGCCGCCCTGCTCGAGCGCGGACAGGACATCAAGATCCGTCACTCCAGGGCCTCGGAGCTGAAGCTGGACACCGCCCGGCGCGCGCTCGCCCTCGTCCACACCACCGCGGACGCGTTCGCCGCGGAGATCGCCGAGCTGTGCCGCATCGAGATCGACCACCGCACCTGGAGCCGGTTCCTGGACTCGTGGGTCCCGATGACCGACGCCGGCGGCGAGCGGCTCACCCCGCGTGCAGCCAAGGTCGCCGAGAAGAAGCGCGAGGCGCTCGCCACCCTGTACCGGCACGACGACCGGGTCGAGCCGTGGGGCGGGACGGCCCACGCGGTGCTGCAGGCGGTGAGCACCTACGAGCACCACGCCAGTCCCATGCGCGGCCCGTCCCGCCCGCAGCGCAACATGCTACGCACGGTCACCGGCGAGTTCGCAGCGCTCGACTCGGCGGCGTGGCACGTGCTGACCCGCGTGCTGGCCGGGGCCTGACCCCGGTGTGCTCGCGGGACCGGGCACGATCGGTTAGCCGTCGGTTCGTGAGACGCCCGTCAGAGCGCGCGGCTCATGGAGCCCCGCAGCGCCCACGCCCCCAGCACCAGGAGGATCACGGCCATCCCGGTCAGCACGCCGAGCTGTGGCAGCACGTCGACGATGCCGCCGTCGTGGCGCTGGATCTCGGCAAACGCCTCGTAGGCCCAGGCGTGGGGGGTGATGTGGGCGACGGTCCGCAGGGTGTCGGGGAACAGCTCGAGCGGGAGCATGCTCCCGCCGAGCGCGGCGAGCACGAGACCGAGGCCGACACCCACGCCGGAGGCCGCGGCCTCGTTGTCGAGGAGTGAGCCGATCAGCATCGCGGCGCCGGCCGCGACCGCGGAGAAGGCCACCAGCACGAGCATGGAGGCATAGACGTTCCCCCAGCTCACGCCGAAGAGCAACGCGGTCGCGACCATGATGTACACGCCCTGGAACGCGGCGATGACGAACCGCCCCAAGGCCTGGCCGCCGAGGGTCTGACCGGCCGAGACGGGGGCGGCCAGGGTGCGGGCGGTGACACCGTACCGGCGCGACTGGATCAGGGTGGCCGAGCCGGCCAGCGAGATGAGGAAGACGAACAGCAGGGTCTCCCCCGCGGCGCCGACGTCGAAGCCGCTGACCCCGGCGAAGGCCTGGGCGATCTCGTTCACGTCGACGACCTCGATGCTCGAGGGGGTGGTGTGTGCGCGCGCCTGGGTCAACGCCTGTGCCGCCTGCTCGGCCCCGAGCCCCGCGTCGGTCAGAGCCTGAAGCTGGCCTCGCTCCGCCGTCACGGCCTGTACGGCCGTCTGCACCTGCTGGAACGTCACGGGCGAGCCGGCCTGGGACCCGAGGATCACCTCGAGCTCGACATCCTGCGCGGCGGCGAAGGCGGTCGCCACATCGTCGGGCACCAGGATGCCCACATCGGTGCGCCCGCGCGCGAGCTGCTCCCGGACGCGATCGGGCTCGCCGAGGGTGACGGCCACGTCGTCGGCCGCGAGCTGGGTGACCAGCGCGGCCCGCAGCTCGCTCGGGTCACCGGCTATCGCGACCCTGCCCGAGCTGCCGCCGCCGAACTGGGCGCCGATCAGCAGTACGAGGATGAGCGGGAAGATGAACACGAAGAAGATGTTGGACCGGTCGCGCAGGAAGCGTCGCAGCTCCAGCGCCGCGATGGCGAGCGTGGCCCTCACAGTGCCCTCCCCCGGTCCGGGACGATCCGGGCGACGCCCAGGCTGACGACCGCGAAGCCGAGCATGTACAGCACCGGGACGCCGATGTCGACGATCCCCCCGCCACCGGAGGAGATCCCCAGCCCGCGGATGAATGCCGCGATGGGGTTCAGGTCGAGGAGGGTGCCGAGGATCCCGCGGGCGTTCAGCGGGAAGAACGCTCCGCCGGCGATGCCGAGGAGGATCGCCAGGATCGACTGGACGATGTTGGCCTGCTCGGCCGTGCGGGAGACCCGGGCGATGATGAACATCAGGGACGTCGCCGCCGCCACGGCACACAGGATGAGGGCCGCGACGGTGACCGGCGAGCCGAAGTCGACGTCGAAGAGCACCGAGCCGATGGTGAGCAGCACGCTCGTGGCGACCACCCCGAGGATGAAGCTGACCAGGCCCTTGGCGGCCACGATGAAGCTGCGCCTCATGGGCATCGAGAGCAGGCGCGCCATGGTGCCCTGCTCACGCTCGGCGACGAGGCCGAGCACCCCGAACCCGACCGTGAAGAGCAGGAAGAGGCCTGCCTGCCCGGCGACCAGCGCACCCAGGGCGGTGAGCTGTTCGGAGGCCGCCTCGCCCTCCACGATGGTGACGTCGGGTGCGGCGGTGGCCGCGGCCTGGGCGAGCTGAGCCAGCTGGTCAGGCGGCAGCTGGGCGGTCGTGCCGGCGACCGCGGTGACCATGCCGGCGTCGAACTGCCTCAGCACGCCCTCGATCACCGAGATCAGGACGGCGGTCTCCACGCCCGAGCCTTCGCCCTGGATGATGTCGACCACGGCGCCGGAGCCGGAGGAGATCGTCGCGCCGAAGTCGTCGGGGACGATGATGCCCAGCTGCACCTCTTCGTCGTCGATCATCCGCCGGACCTCGTCGGCCGAGACCTCGCTGGCGGTGACCTCCACCGCGCCCTGGTTCACGGTGGCGTCGACCAGGGTGTCGGCGAGCGGGTCTTCGGCCGGGGCGCTGACGGCGACCGCGACCTCGTCCAGCTCGAGATCGGTGGCGGCGCCGAACGTGAAGTTGAAGACGACCATGAGCGCGAGCGGCACGATGACGGCGAAGATGATGACGGACTTGTCCCGCACCCGCTGGCGCAGGTCGGAGGCCGTCATGGTCCAGAGCTGGCGCACGTCAGTCCCTCAGGGCCTTGCCGGTCAGGTGCAGGAACACCGACTCCAGGTCGGGACGGGTGATCTCCACGTCGCTGAGCGTCATCCCGGCACCGGTGGCGCCGGTGACGATGCCGGCGACGGCGGAGGGCGCGTCCCGCACGGTCAGCATGAGCGTGTGCCGGTCCGCGTCGACGTGATCCACGGCGGGCAGCGCCCCGAGCGCAGCGGCCACCGCCGGGATGTCGCCCGAGCCGGTGAGGCGGACGTGATCGACGCCGCCGACGAGGCGGATCAACTCGTCGCGGGTGCCCTCGGCCTGGATCCGGCCGGAGTCCACGATGGCGATCCGGTCGCAGAGCCGCTCCGCCTCCTCCATGTAATGGGTCGTGTAGAGCACGGCCATGCCCTCGCCGGAGAGCGCCTCGACGGACTCGAGGATCGAGTTGCGGGACTGCGGGTCCACCCCGACGGTCGGCTCGTCGAGGATGAGGAGCGAGGGCTGGTGCAGCAGGCCGATCCCGATGTTGAGCCGGCGCTTCATGCCGCCCGAGAACTCCTTGGTCGCGTCCTTCGCGCGCTCCGCGAGCCCGATGAGCTCCAGCACCTCCTGGACGCGGTGGGTGAGCTCCTTCCCACGCATCCCCTGCAGGCGGCCGAAGAAGGTGAGGTTCTCCCTGGCCGTGAGCTCGGGGTAGATCGCGAGGTCCTGCGGGACGAGGCCGATGTGCCGCTTGGGCTCGACCTGACTGGTGGTCATCGGCAGGCCCGCGACGGTCACGGTGCCGCTGTCCGCGGGCAGCAGGCCGGCCGTCATGGAGATGGTGGTGGTCTTGCCCGCACCGTTCGGGCCGAGGAGCCCGTATGTCTCGCCCTGCGCGATGTGGAAGCTGACGCCGTCGACGGCGACGAGGTCACCGAACCGCCGGTGGAGGTCGGTCACCTCCAGCACGTAGGGGCCTGCTCCGTCCTCGGTGGGACTGGGAGTGTCGAGCGCGGCCGTCATCGCTGCTCCTCGTCGGGTTGTCGACAGCTGGTCCGCGCGCCATGCTTCCACAGCCCCCACCGGCGAGGTCTCGGACATGCGGCCTTCTGTGCGAAGACTCTGACATGACTATCAGTCGTTAGTTTTCGCATGACGCGGTCGAACGGCCGTCGGCCGGCAGGGCGGGCGACCGCGGCCGGGCCAACCCGGGAACGCGCCGGGGCAGACGGATGCCCCGCACGGGCGGCGCCCACGGTAGACATTCCCCATGACCAAGCGCACTCTCACCCCCTCGATCACACTGAACAACGGCGTCGTCATCCCACAGGTCGGGTTCGGCGTCTTCCAGGTTCCGGAAGACCAGACCCAGCGGGCGGTCGAGGCAGCACTGGAGGCCGGCTACCGCCACATCGACACCGCGGCCGCGTACTACAACGAGGCCGGCGTCGGCGCGGCGCTGCGCGCGGTGGGCCTGCCCCGCGAGGACGTCTTCATCACGACCAAGCTGCGCAACGGCGACCAGGGCCACGACTCCGCGCTCCGCGCCTTCGACGCCTCGGCAGCCGCGCTCGGCCTCGACGTCGTCGATCTCTACCTGATCCACTGGCCGGTCCCGAGCAAGGATCTCTACGTCGAGAGCTGGCACGCCCTGAGCAGGCTCCTCGACGACGGCGCGGTGCGGGCCATCGGCGTGTCGAACTTCCTCCCCGAGCACCTGCGCCGGCTGCTCGCCGAGAGCGACGTGGTGCCCGCCGTCAACCAGGTCGAGGTGCACCCGACGTTCCAGGACCCGGCGACCCTCGCCGCGACCGCCCAGGCGGGCGTCGCCGTCGAGGCCTACTCCCCACTGGGGCGCGGGCAGGATCTCGACGCGGGCGCCGTCACCCGGATCGCCCGGGACCGCGAGGTCACCCCGGCCCAGGTGATCCTGCGCTGGCACCTCCAGCAGGGCCGGATCGTCATCCCGAAGTCGGCGACGCCGGCGCGTATCGCCGAGAACTTCGACGTCTTCGGCTTCGAGCTCGACGCCGACGAGGCCGCACGGATCTCCGCGCTCGACAGCCCGGCACGGATCGGCACCGATCCGGGGGTCGCGGCCATGACCCAGATGCGCTGACCCCTGGGAGAGCGCGCGCCTTGCCGATACGGTGGCCAAGCGCCGTCGGCGCAGGGACGCGGAGCGTCCGCGTGCCTCGAACCGCAGGAGGACACCCATGCCCACGCCCATCGTCAACAAGGCCAGCGCTGTGTGGAACGGGGACCTGTTCACCGGGTCCGGCAGGACGAGCCTCGACACATCCAAGGCCGGCTCCTTCGACGTGAACTGGAAGGCCCGCGCCGAGGAGTCGGGCGCCGTGACCACGCCCGAGGAGCTCATCGCCGCCGCACACGCAACGTGCTTCGCCATGCAGTTCTCCAACGAGCTCAAGAGCAACGACACCCCGCCGACCCAGCTCGACACGAACGCCGAGGTCACGTTCGTCGCCGGGAGCGGGATCACGGGCATCCACCTCACCGTCGCCGGGCAGGTACCGGGGATCACCGCCGAGGGCTTCGCCCGCATCGCCGAATCGGCCAAGGCGAACTGCCCCGTCTCCCAGGCGCTGGCGGCTGTCGAGATCACCCTGACGGCCTCGCTCGCCTGACGGGCGCCCCGTCAGCGGGGCACGTCGACCGCGGCGTGGTGATCGTGGCGCCGCTCGGCCCGGCATCGGCCGGCAGGAGAGCCCGGACCTGATCCGAGGGTCCGGGCTCTCCTGCGGCCCCCGCGGCGCCCACGAAGCGGCTGCGGTCGCGCACGCAGAGCGCGAGCACCGCGTTGGGGTGGGTGGCGCCCAGGTCGCTCCTGCACCAGGTCGGCGTGGGTGAGGTCGGTGAGGTCAGGACCGACCAGGTCGGCGCGGGTGAGGCCGGCGAGGTCGGGACCGACCAGGTCCGCGAGCGTGCGCCGAGCCGGGACGACGAGGCCGTGCCGGTGCGGCCGGAGCGGAGGTGGGGATCGCGCTCGTCGGCGTCCAGCGCTCCCGCCGTACCCTCGGCGGGCGGTGCCCCGGTGGCGTTGCCGGGTGTGGTCAGCGGCGCACCCCGCGCGTGGGCACGGCGGCGCGTGGATCCTCGGGCCAGGAGTGCCTGGGGTAGCGGCCCCGCATCTCACCGCGCACCTGCGGGTACGCGGCATCCCAGAACGACTCCAGGTCCGCTGTCACCGCCAGTGGCCGGCGGGCCGGGGAGAGCAGGTGGAGCACCAGCGGCACCCGCCCGTCCGCGAGCGTCGGCACGTGCGCCCAGCCGAAGACCTCCTGCAGACGGACGGCGAGCACGGGCGGGTCGTTCTCGTAGTCGACGCGCACGTGGGATCCGCTGGGCACCTGGACCTGTTCGGGTGCGAGCTGGTTCAGGCGTCCCGCGACCTGCCAGGGCAGCAGCCGGCGTAGCCCCGCGAGGACGTCGACGCGCCGCAGGTCCCGGTCGGTGCGCACCCGGGCAAGATCCGGCCCGAGCCAGTCGTCGAGACCGACGAGCAGGGCGTCGTCGGAGACGTCGGGCCATGGCTCCCCCAGCGCCCGGTGGAGGAAGGCGAGGCGGCGGCGCAGCGCGACGGTGGCCGGTGGCCACGGCAGCGCGCCGAGCCCGTCCCGGGCCAGGCCGTCCCGGACCGCGCCGTGCACCGCCGCCGCCGGCGGGTTCGCGATCTTCTCCTGACTCAGCTCGATGGCCCCCAGGGACACGGTGCGGCGGGCGACGACCCGCCCACCCGTCCACGACACCTCGTCGTCCTCGTGGAGCAGCGCGGGGGCGGCGTCGAGCGCGAGGTCGGCGTCGATGGGCGCGGCGGAGCGGATGACGGCGTCGCGGCGGCCCGCACCCCGGTCCGCCTCCGCGACCGCGAGCCACGGCTGACCCGTGAGCGCCGACGCGGGCGGCAGTGCGGCGCCGGTGCCCGAGGTCATGAGATAGGTGGTGCCGCCCGGGCGCAGGCGCGCGATACGGTCCGGGTGCGCGAGCGCGGTGACGAGGCCGACCGCCACATCGTCGGTGACCCGCTCCGCCGTGCCCCGCTCCGCCGTGCCTCGCTCCGGTCCGGCCGACGGCGGGCCGGCCGGTGTGGGGCCGGCCGACGGCGGGCCAGCCGGTGTGGAGCCGGCCGACCCCGGTCCGGCCGACGTGGAGCCAGGCGGCGCCGGTCCGGCCGGCGCCAGGCCACCCGATCGCCGGCCGGCGAGCGTCCGCTCGAACCGTCGCACCGCCGTCGTCCAGCTCGTGTGCTGGGGGCCGCCGCGGCGCACGGATCGCAGCGCGGCGACGAGGTCCCCGCCCGGGGGGCGCACGTCCTCGGCGAGCAGGGCGACGACCTCCGCCGCGCGTCGCGGCCCCAGGACCCCCGCGGAGTCCAGCAGCGCGCGGGCGAGGCGTGGATCGGCTCCCACGCCGGCGATCGCGCGCCCACGGGTCGTCACCGCGCCGGCCTCGTCGACGGCGTCGAGCCCGAGCAGCGTCTCGCGCGCGGCCGCCATGGCACCAGCGGGCGGCGGGTCGAGCAGGGCGAGGCCCGTGCCGTCAGGGCTGCCCCAGCAGGCGAGCTCGAGAGCGAACGAGGTGAGGTCGGCCGTCGCGATCTCCGGCACGGGGTGCTCGCGCAGGCGAGCGTCGTCGGCCTCGGACCAGCACCGGTACACGGCACCGGCGCCCTCGCGCCCGGCTCGGCCGGCGCGCTGGCGGGCGGCGGCACGGCTCACGCTCACCGTGACGAGCCCGGCGAGCCCGCGGCGGTGGTCGGTGCGCGGCTCGCGGGAGAACCCGGCGTCGACGACGACCCGCACTCCCGGCACGGTCAACGACGACTCGGCGACAGCGGTCGAGATCACCACGCGCCGCCGCGGGCCCGGGATGAGCGCGAGGTCCTGCTCGTGGGTGGGCAGGCGTCCGTGGAGGGGGCGTACGTCGGCGTCGACGCCGGCGAGCCGCCGGGCCACGCCGCCGACCTCGGCGGCGCCGGGAACGAACACGAGGACGTCGCCGTCCTGCTCGGCGAGCACCCGACGGGTGGTGGCGGCGACGTGGTCGAGGAACGCCGGGGTGACGCCGCGCTCGTCGGTGCGGGCGACGCGCGGTGGCGGTGGGCACCAGCGCACCGCCACCGGGAAGAGCGAGCCCTCGACGGCGACGACGGGCACCCCCGCCGCCGCACCGGTGCGCGAACCGGTTCCTCCCCCACCGAGCAGCACGGCGGTGCGTTCCGCCTCGACGGTCGCCGACATGGCGACGGTCGCCAGGTCGTCGCGCAGGTTGGCGCGCACGTCGACGAGCAGCGCGAGGGTCAGGTCGGCGTCCAGGTGCCGCTCGTGCACCTCGTCCAGCACCACCGCGCCGACTCCGGGCAGGTCGGGGTCACGCTGGAGGCGGCGCAGCAGCACACCGGAGGTGACGAACTCGATGCGGGTGTCCGGCCCGGAGCTGCGGTCCCCCCGGACGGCATACCCGACGGTCCGCCCCATGGGTTCGCCCAGGAGCGCGGCGAGTCGTCGCGCGGCGGCCCGAACGGCCAGGCGCCGCGGCTGGGTGACGACCACACGCCCGGCGACGACCGACGCCAGCGCGGGCGGGACGAGTGTGGTCTTTCCGGTACCCGGCGGCGCCTGCACGACGGCGGCCCCGTGGTCCCGGACAGCGGCGAGGAGGTCGTCGATCCCGTACCGGACCGGCAGGTCCGGCGGGGTGGCCAGGAGTGCGCCGATGGGGTCGTTCGCCACCCGGGCAGTGTGCCTCATCCCGCACCCGATCCCCCACACCCGGCACCTACACTTGGCTGGCCATGCAATGCGCCTACCTCGATGCGGACCTGTGTCGATCCTGCACCCTCCTGGACCGGGCGTACCCTGCCCAGCTGGCGGGGAAGCAACGGCACGCACAGCAGGTCCTCGCCGGGCACGTCACCGAGTGGCTCCCGCCCGTGGCGAGCCGGGAGTCGGGGTTCCGCAACAAGGCCAAGATGGTCGTCACCGGTACGGTCGAGCACCCCCGGCTCGGCATCCTCGACGCACGCGGCCAAGGCGTCGACCTGCGCCACTGCGGCCTGTACACCGACGGCCTGCGGGCATCCTTCCCACCCATCGCGGAGTTCATCACGCGGGCCGGGCTGGTGCCCTACGACGTCCCGGGCCGGCGCGGCGAGCTGAAGTACGTGCTCGTCACCGAGTCCCCCGGCGGGGAGCTCATGCTCCGGTTCGTCCTGCGCACCGAGGACCGGGTCGCCCGCATCCGCACGCACCTCCCGACGCTGCTGGTCGCCCTGCCGAACCTCGTGGTCGTCTCCGCGAACATCCACCCCGAGCACAAGGCCGTGCTCGAGGGCGAGCGCGAGATCCTCCTGACCGAGCGGTCCACGCTGACGATGCATCTGGGCGGCATCGACCTGCACCTGCGCCCGCAGAGCTTCTTCCAGACCAACACCGAGATCGCCGCCGCGCTGTACCAGCAGGGCCGCGAGTGGGTCGAGGACGCCGCGCCGGCGTCGGTGTGGGATCTGTACAGCGGCGTCGGGGGCTTCGCCCTGCACTGCGCCGCCCCGGGCCGCGACGTCATCGGCGTCGAGACGAGCGCGGAGGCGGTGGCGAGCGCCCAGGCGAGCGCCACCCAGGCCGGGCTCGACGCCCGCTTCCGCGCCGACGACGCCACCGCCTTCGCCCTCGGCGCCGAGCACGCGCCGGAGCTGGTGATCGTCAACCCACCCCGGCGCGGGCTCGGCCCCGAGCTGGGCGCCTGGCTGGAGCGGTCGGGCGTGCGGCGGGTGGTCTACTCGAGCTGCAACGTCACGTCCCTGGAGCGCGACCTGGCGGTGATGCCGTCGCTGGCCGCACGGCGCGGCCGGCTCTTCGACATGTTCCCGCACACCCGGCACGCCGAGGTCATGGTGCTCCTCGAACGCCACTGAGCAACCACGCTCAGCCACCGCCCATCAGTGCACAACGAGGCTCAACGCCCCGGCGAACCGGTCGGCCACATCGTCTCGGCGGCCGCGTCGTCCGCGTCGCGCAGGACACGCAGCACGTTGCCACCCGCGAGCGCGGCGAGGTCCGTGCGGGACCAACCCCGCTCGGCGAGCGCCTCGAGGAGCCGCGGGTAGCCGGAGACGTCCTCGAGGCCGTCGGGAAGCCGGTCGACGCCGTCGTAGTCACCGCCGAGTCCGAGGTGCTCGATCCCGGCGACCTCGCGGGCATGCCCCAGGTGCGCGACGACGTCGTCGATGCCGACCCGCGGCCGCGGGTGGTCGGCCTCCCACGCGGCGAGCCGGGCCGCGAACGCGATCTCCGGGTCGGCCGCGGCGTTCTCCTCGGCGACGGCGGCAGCCGCCTCGCCGGGCCGGGGTGCCCGGGGCCAGTGCCAGTCGCCGCCGCCGAGGGCCTCGTGGACCGCGGTGGTCCAGGCCGCGACCGCGGGCGAGACGAACTTGGGCACGAACGTGACCTGCAGTACGCCGCCGTTGCCGGCCAGCCGCTCCAGGACGGCGTCGGAGGCGTTGCGCGGGTGGTCGCACTCGGCCCGGCAGGCCGAGTGGGAGAAGATGACCGGGGCCGTGGCGACGTCGAGCGCGGCGTGCTGGGTCCTCTCCGCGGTATGGGAGAGGTCGACGAGCATGCCGATGCGGTTCATCTCCGCCACCACGGCGCACCCCTCGGCGGTCAGGCCGCCGACGGCGGGCACGTCCGTGGCGGAGTCGGCCCAGGAGACGTTGTCGTTGTGCGTGAGCGTCATGTACCGCACGCCGAGACGCGCGAACATGCGCAGCGCACCGAGCGATCCGCCGATCGAGTGGCCACCCTCGGCACCGAGCAGGGATGCGATCCGGCCCTGGGCGAACACGGCGCGGACGTCGTCGGCGGTGCACGCGAGGGCGAATGTGTCCGGGTAGCGGGCGATCAGCCGGTGCACGGCGTCGATCTGCTCGAGCGTGCCCAGCACGGCGTCGGGCCCGCTCAGGGTCGACGGGACGAACACGGACCAGAACTGGGCGCCGATCCGGCCCGAGCGCAGCCGCGGGATGTCGGTGTGCAGACCGGCCCGGACGGCGTCGAGGCCCTCGACGGCGTAGCCCGCGGTGGTGCGCAGCGCATACGGCAGGTCGTTGTGCCCGTCGATCAGCGGCGTGGTGGACAGCACCTCGGCGACGAGGGTGGCGGCGTCGGTCATCCGTTCATGATCCCACCACCACCACCCCCGCCGACGGCCGGGCGGCGGGCGGCGGGCGGCGGGCGGCAGGCGGCGGGCGGCGGGCGGCGGGCCCGGTCTACGGCAGCACGTGCGTCAGTGCGGCACGCAGCGTGGGGTGCCGGAAACGGTAGCCGCTCGCGAGCAGCCGGTCGGCGGCCACTCGCTGGCTCGCGTACGCCAGCTCGGTCGCGCCCTCAGCGCCCACCACCAGCGGCGGGCCGAACTTCGGCACGGGTATCGCGGCCGGGCGGTGGAGGACCTGACCCAACGTGCGGGCGTACTCCGCGCCGGTGACCGGCTCGGGGCCGACGGCATTGAGCGGACCTGCCAGGTCGTCGTCGAGCACGGCGTGGAGGTAGACGGAGACGACGTCGTCGATGGAGATCCAGCTCTGCCACGCGTCGCGGGCGAGCGGGCCGCCGAGCCCGACCGCGTACAGCGGGAGGAGCCGGGCGAGCGGCCCCCCGACGGGCGTCTGGACCAACCCGGTGCGCACCCGGACCACGCGCACGCCGGCATCGGCCGCCGGGTCGGTGGCGCCCTCCCAGGCGCGGCACACCTCCGCCAAGAAGCCGGTGCCGGGCGGCGTCGCCTCGCTCAGCGGCGCGGGGTCGGGGTCCGCGCCGTGCGGCTGGGCACCGTAGTACCCGATGGCCGAGGCGGACACGAGTGCCCGGGGCCGGCCGTCGTCGGCGAGGCGCGCCAGGGTGCGGGCCAGCAGCAGCGTGCCGGTCACCCGGCTGGCGAGGATCTCCTCCTTGGCGCGCGGCGTGAAGTGCCCACCGATGGTGCGCCCGGCGAGATGGACGACGGCGTCCACGTCGCGCAACGCCTCGGGGTCCAACCGGCCGGCCGCCGGGTCCCAGGACACCTCGCCCGGGTGGCGCGGCGCGTGGCGCACGAGCCGCAGCACGCGGTGGCCGCCCCCGGTCAGCAGCGCGCACACCTGGGTGCCGATGAGACCGGACGCGCCGGTGACGGCGACGGTCCGGGGACCGGCGCCCGCGTGGGCGGCATGGAGGTCGAGGTCGCCGCGGATCTGCTCGGCCCGGTACTCGAACGTGCGACGCAGGGTGGGCAGCAGCGCCCGGGCCACCACGTCCCCCGCCCCGCCCGGCAGCCGCCGCTCCCCCGGCACCTCGAACTCGACCCGGTCGGTCATGACGGTGCCGCCGGCTCCGTCGTCGTCGAAGAGGTGCGTGTGCACCCAGCTGCGCAGGGGACCGGTGACCATGGTGTCGCGGAAGGACCGGGGCGGGTCATACCCGTCGTGGCGGGCGGTCCAGGTGACCTCGGGCCGGCGCAGACGGTCGGGGACGATGCCGGGCCACGGGACGGCCCGGGCGAGCGCGCCCAACCCGACGCCGAGCACACCCGGCCCACCGATGCCGAGGCGGGCGGTGGAGCCGTCGCGGATCCCGTCGTCGGGCTCGGCCAGCACGGAGCCGCCGAACGGCGGGCTCAGCCGGACCAGGGCGCCGGGGCGCTCGAACCAGGCGAAGACCTGCTCCCGCGGGTACGGCAGGGCCGTGGTGTGCACGAAATGGGCCATGCCACCATCGTGTCACCACCGGTGCGCACCTGCGTCGCCGACACCAATCCGGGCGACGTCGTCGCAGGTGGGACCGGTGTCGCGGACCTTCGTCCCGTGACTGGGATCACGTGTCTACGGATCATGAGGCATGGGATACGACGACCGCATCAGGGACCTCACCGACCTGGAGTGCTGGGAGCTGCTCGAGGCGAACGACCTCGCCCGCCTGGCCGTCAGCGTCGAGGACCGTCCGGACATCTACCCGATCACCTACGTCAGCCACGGCGGCATGCTGTACGTGCGCACGCTCCACGGCAGCAAGCTGCTCGGTCTGGTCATCAACAACCAGGTCGCGGTGGAGGTCGACCACGTCCACGAGGACTCCGCGACGAGCGTCGTGGTGCACGGCAGTGCCCGCCGCCTCGAGTCCGAGGCGGAGGTCCAGGCCGCGTCCGAACTGCCCCTACGCACCAGGCTCGACATCGCCGAGCCCGTGTACGTCGAGATCATCCCGAGCGAGGTGAGCGGCCGCGCCTTCGACTTCTCACCCCGCGTCCGCTAGCGGCGCCCGCCGAGCGCACACGCGCCAACAGGCCCTCACCGGCGCGAGTTTCCGCAGAAACGCACCAGGAGGGCCTGTTCGACAGGCCGGGCGGGCGAGGCCCGTTCGTGCAGCTCTGTGACTCAGCTGGCCAGCGCGGCCACGACGGGCCGCTCACCGACGATCGCGCCGTCGAGGACCTTCTCGGCGTTGTCCTCGACGATCTCCATGGCGAGGGCGAGCTCCGCGACGAGCGGCTTGCGGGCGGTCTTGAGCATGTCCTTCTCCCCGGCGGAGAGGCCCTTCTCCTCCAGTCGGCGGCTGAGGTCACGCACGACACCGGCGATGATATAGAGGTCCCCCGTGCAGAGCTTCTCGTTGTTCTCCTTGAACCGGCGCGACCACGCCTGCTCCTCGTGACCGGTCGGGGCACCCAGGACCTCGAGGAGGGACTCGACCTGGTCGGGCCCGAAGACCTCGCGCAGGCCGACCTCGTCCGCCTTCTCGAGCGGGACGCTGATGACGAGGTTGGTGTGCTGGACGGTCAGGGTGATGTAGGTTGTCGGGACTCCGCGGATCTGGCGGGTCATGATCTCCGTGACGGTGGCCGGCCCGTGGTGCGGGTGGACGATGATCTGACCTTCGGTGAACTGCATGAAGTTGGAGCCTCCCGTTTGTTGCGTGAGCGCCTCGCTCGACAGTCTGCCCGGGAGCGGGTCCCGTGCTTTCAGTCGCCCCGGCCCGCCGGCGCGGGCCACCCTGGCGGGGTGTCCGTGCGGCGATGGGAACGCACAGACGTGATGTCCCCAGTCGGCTGGGAGCGTCCGGTCTTTGCGAGTCGGCCCCCCTATTGTCTCAAACTTTGGCCCTACGTGGGCCGGTTCGTTCGTCACGGCGCGCGAAGGGGACGCCGGCGACCGCCCACCGCCCCCGGGGACGCGGGGATCAAGGTACTTCCGGGCGCGGAATCGAGGTCGTGAGTCGACTGCCGCTCCCCCACGGTGCTCCAGACCCGGTCCGAGCTGGTGGTGCTCGGGAGTGGACGACCCGGCCGTCAGGAACGCCGCGAGCACCCGCGACGATTCCCGCGTGTCGGCGCGGACCCGGTGGATCGCCTCGTCCGGCGCCGTGTCGGCGGCATCGGGCGGAGCACGCGGGTGCTGCGCCCACCGGTGCCCGTCACACCTGCGCGTCGACCTGATGCGTGAGTATGACAAAGTCGCTCCAGGTGGGGCCACTTCAGGTTGCCATACTCAGATACACGTGCCGTCGCCTAGTCTGCGGGGCGTGGCACCGGCCGGTGCCGGTCATTCCTGCGCGAGCCTGTCCGCCAGGTCGACGAGCGAGCACCAGCTCCGGCGCGATGAAGTAGTCAGGGTACTGCTCCCCCGACCGCGCCAGGTAAGCGGTCCGCATCCCGACCCGCGCGGCGCCGTCGATGTCCCACGGGTGGACCGCGACGAGCATCGCTCGCTCTGCCGGGACCGCACACCTGGTGAGTGCGTACCGGTAGGCCTCCGGCGCCGGCTTCCACCGGGCGGTGTCCTCGACGCTCAAGACGGCCTCGAAGCTGCCGCGCAGGCCCGCCCGCCCGAGCAGGCCCGCGGCCACACTGGTCGCCCCGTTGCTCAGCGTGACCAGTCGGATCCCGAACCCGGCCAGCCGACGGATGCCTTCGGGCACGTCCGGATGGACCTCGACCTCACCAAAGGCGGCCAGGACGCTCTCGGACGCAGTGTCCGGGTCCTCCACCCCGGCCGCCCGAAGCAGGCGCCGGGCGGTGGCGCGGGCGAGTACCCCGAACGGTTCGGCCCGGCCGGTGGCGGCGAGCGCGAAGCCGTCCCGGAGCACCTCGGCAAACCATTGCGCAGCGAGGTGCGCGGGGGCGCCAAGATGCTCCCACTGCGCCCGGAAGGGAGCCAGGTCGCTGAGGGTCTCGTTGACATCAAAGGCGATGAGGTCGGGTCGCGGGGTCATGGCACCATGGTGCCTCAATCGACCACGGTGGACGATGCGTTCTATGCCTGGTGAACCCGCTCGGCCGGGTCAGCTCTCTCGCCTCGGGCTCCACGTCACCATCGACGGTCGGCGCGAACACCTACGCGGTGCTGCCACCCGCGGGTTCCACAGCCGCACAACCACCTCGCCGGATCACTCGTGGAGGGCCGGCGCTTTCAAACACCACCTCCACCAAGGCACGCGACCAGCTCCGAACGTCGCACCGTCCTGATGCAATGATGCAATGATGCAATGATGCAATGATGCAATGATGCAATGATGCAATGATGCAATGATGCAATGATGCAATGATGCAATGATGCAATGATGCAATGATGCAA
>NZ_JBTSDU010000058.1:0-17398 GCF_054605595.1 Georgenia sp.
GGCGGACCCCGGGCCGGTGAGGCCGGCGGCCCCCCGGGCCGGTGACGCGGGCGGACCCGGGGCCGGTGACGCCGGCGGGCCCCCGGCGTCACCGGCCCAGCAGTCCCAGCACCGCGTCGACGCGCGGGAAGCTGACGGCGGCCTCGGCCCGCTCGACCACGACGGGCTTGCCGCAGAACGCGACCCCGAGACCGGCCGCGGCGAGCATGTCCAGGTCGTTGGCGCCGTCCCCGACGGCCACCACGCGGTCCAGCGGCACGCCGTCCGCCCGGGCCCACGCCCGCAGGCTCCGTTCCTTCGCCGCCCGGTCGACGATCGGACCGGTGGTCCGCCCGGTGAGCCGACCGCCGGAGACCTCCAGGGTGTTCGCCACCGCATGGTCCACGCCGAGCGCGCTGGCGAGCGGGCCCACCACCTCGGCGAACCCGCCGGAGACGACGCCCACACGCCCGCCGACGGCGTGCACGGCGTCGACGAGCTCCCGCACCCCGGGGGTCAGTTCGACGGCGGCCCGGACGGCGTCGAGCACGCCGACGTCCAGCCCGGCCAGCGTGGCGACGCGTGCGCGCAGGCTGGCAGCGAAGTCGAGCTCGCCGCGCATGGCCCGGCCGGTCACCGCCGCCACCTGCTCCTGCGTGCCGGCGTGCGCGGCGAGCAGCTCGATGACCTCGGCGGTGATGAGCGTGGAGTCGACGTCCATGACCAGCAGCCCGACCCCCGCGGCCGCCAGCGCGCCGGCCGTGACGGCGGCGTCCACCCCCAGGGCCGTCGCCACCCCCCGCAGCTCGCCGTGCAGCGCCGCCACCTCGTCCGCGGGCACTTCCGCCGTCGCCGTCGCGCTCACCGCGAACCAGCCGTCCCGGGAGGTGTCGAGCACCTCGACGTCGTCGGCGACGTGCGCTAGCAGCGCGACGGCGTGGCGCACCAGCGCCGCGGGGACGGGACGGGGAGAGACGAGGCCGGCCCGGACGGCGGCGCTCGGGGACGGTGCGGTCACGGTCCCCAGCGTACGGGGACCCGCGCCGCACGCAGGGCCGCGGCCCATGGCGCGGCCCGGCGGCGGATGTGGGTGGTGCTCGGCAGACTGGGCGCATGAGCACCCAGTACTTCACCGCCGCCAGCCTGGACGGCTTCATCGCGGACGAGGAGCACTCGCTGTCCTGGCTCCTCACCCGGGACGTGGACAGCGCCGGCCCCATGGGCTACGACCCGTTCTTCGCCGAGGTGGGCGCCATGGCGATGGGGGCCACCACCTACCGGTGGATCCTCGACCACGAGCGCGCAGCGGACGGCGCCGTCCCGTGGCCCTACGAGATCCCCTGCTGGGTGCTGACCCACCGTGACCTGCCGGTGGTGCACCCGAGCATCCGGATCGCCGGGGGTCCGGTCGGGCCGGTGCACACGGCCATGTCCGAGGCCGCGGCCGGGAAGAACCTGTGGGTCGTCGGGGGTGGCGGGCTCGCCGGGCAGTTCGCCGACGCCGGCCTCCTCGACGAGATCTGGGTGCAGTACGCCCCGGTCACGCTCGGTGCCGGCGCCCCGCTGCTGCCGCGTCGGCTGGAGCTCGCGCTCGAGGACGTCGCCCGCAACCGTGACTTCGCCTGTGCGCGCTACCGCGTGGTGCGCTGACGGGCCGGTCAACAGCCTCGAATCGTCGCACCGCACGCGCGCCCGGCGCACGGTGACCGTCAGTGCGCGGTCGTCAGCGCACGACCGTCAGCGCGGGACGATCGCGCCCTTCGGCACCACCGTGATCCCCGACTCGGTGACGGTGAACCCACGAGCGGTGTCGATCTCGGGGTCGATGCCGACCTGGGCGTTGGGGGCGATCTGGACGTTCTTGTCGATGATCGCCCGGTTCACCGTGGCGTTGCGGCCCACGCTCACGCCGTCGAACAGGACGGAGTCCCGTACGGAGGCCCACGAGTTGACGCGGGTGCCGGGGGAGAGGATCGACCCCACGACCTCGCCGCCGGAGATGATCACCCCGGGGGAGATGATCGAGTCCAGCGCGTGCCCGAGCCGCTCGCGGTGCCCGTAGACGAACTTCGCCGGCGGCAGCCCCGTGTACCCGGTGAGCAGCGGCCAGTCGTCGTTGTAGAGGTTGAACACGGGGAAGACGGAGATGAGGTCCTGGTTGGCGTCGTAGAACGCGTCCACGGTGCCGACGTCGCGCCAGTAGCTGCGGTCGCGGTCTGTCGAGCCCGGCACGTCGTTGAAGGTGAAGTCGTAGAGGCCGGCGGCGCCGTCGGCGACGAAGCGGGGCACGATCGACCCGCCCATGTCGTGCTTGGACGTCTCGTCCTGGGCATCCACGGTGACGGCCTCGACGAGCGCGTCGGCGTCCATCACGTAGTTGCCCATCGAGGCCAGCACCTCGGTGGGGGAGTCCTTGAGGCCGCGGGCCTTCTTCGGCTTCTCGAGGAACTCGCCGATCTTGGCGGGGTTGTCCGGGTCCGCCTGGATCACCCCGAACTGGTCGGCGAGCGCGAGTGGCTGCCGGATCCCGGCCACCGTAAGGGGGAAGCCGGAGTCCATGTGCTGCTCGACCATCTGCGAGAAGTCCATGCGGTAGATGTTGTCCGCCCCGACGATGACGACGATGTCCGGGCGTTCGTCGTCGATGAGGTTCAGGGACTGGAAGATCGCGTCCGCGCTGCCCAGGAACCAGTGCTTGCCCATGCGCTGCTGCGCGGGCACGGGGGCGACGTAGTTACCCAGGAGTGTCGACATGCGCCACGTCCTGGCGATGTGGCGGTCGAGGCTGTGGGACTTGTACTGCGTGAGCACCACGACCCGCAGGAAGTTGGAGTTGGCGAGGTTGGAGAGGGCGAAGTCGATCAGGCGGTAGATGCCGCCGAACGGCACGGCCGGCTTGGCCCGGTCCTTGGTCAGCGGCATGAGCCGCTTGCCCTCGCCACCAGCCAGGACGATTGCGAGAACCCGTGGGAGCGCCATGACCCGACTCTATTGGGCCGGCCGGGGAAACGCCCGCGATCTCCCGGGCCGGTCCCCACCCGGCAACAAGCGGCACCCGTTTGCTCCCGATACGGGGTCACAGGGCATGCTTGTGACACATCGCACGCCCCCGCACGCCGGGCGGAGCGCGAAGGAATGTGGACGATTCGGGGCGAAGCCGCCCGAGAGAGAGGCCAGCATGAGGGTCGACATCCTCACCCGTGAGTACCCGCCGCATGTCTACGGGGGGGCCGGCGTCCACGTCACGGAGCTGGCCAGGGTGCTGCGCCGCAGCATCGACGTCCGCGTCCACGCCTTCGACGGCCCGCGCCTGGCCGGGGACAGCGAGCACGACGTCGAGGTCCCCGTCACGGGCTACGACGACCTGCCCGAGCTCCAGCACGCCAACGCCGCGCTGCGGGCATTCGGGGTGGACCTGCAGATCGCCGCCAACCTCGCGGGCACCGACCTCGTGCACTCCCACACCTGGTACGTCAACCTCGCCGGCACGCTGGGCTCGCTGATCAACGACGTCCCGCACGTGCTCTCCGCGCACTCCCTGGAGCCGCTCCGACCGTGGAAGGCGGAGCAGCTCGGCGGCGGTTACGCACTCTCCAGCTGGGCCGAGCGGACCGCCTACGAGACCGCCGCCGGCGTCATCGCCGTCTCCGGCGGCATGCGCGAGGACATCATGCGTTCCTACGACATCGACCCGGCCAAGGTCCACGTGGTCCACAACGGCATCGATCTCGAGGGCTGGCACCGGCCCCGGACGGCGGAGGAGCGGGACGCCGCGGCGGATACGCTCGCCCGCCTCGGTATCGACCACACCCGGCCCACCGTCGTCTTCGTCGGACGCATCACCCGCCAGAAGGGCCTGTCGCACCTGCTCCGCGCCGTCGAGCAGCTGCCGCGGGACGTCCAGCTCGTCCTGTGCGCGGGGGCCCCGGACACCCCCGAGATCGCCGCCGAGGTCACCGGCCTGGTCGAGGGGCTGCAGGACACGCGCGACGGCGTCATCTGGATCGAGGAGATGCTCCCGCGGCCCGACCTCGTCGCGGTGCTCGACGCCGGCACCACCTTCGTGTGCCCGTCGGTGTACGAGCCGCTCGGCATCGTCAACCTCGAGGCGATGGCCGTGAACCTCCCGGTCGTGGGGACCGCGACGGGTGGCATCCCCGAGGTCGTCGACGACGGCGTGACCGGCACCCTGGTGCCGATCGAGCAGGCCACCGACGGCACGGGCACCCCGCTGGACCCGGTCGCCTTCGAGCACGACCTCGCCGAGGCGCTCACCGCCATGGTCACCGACCCGACCCGGGCCGCGGCGATGGGGGACGCGGCGCGCCGCCGGGTGGAGGACCACTTCTCCTGGGACACCGTCGCCGAGCGGACCCTCGCCGTCTACGACGCGGTGCTGCGGTAGGTCACCGGACCAGCAGCGTCACCACGACCAAGGCCGTCGCAACGATCTCCCCGACCCCCAGCACGCCGGGCGGCATGCGCCGGCCGCGCCGGGCGGCCACGACCGGCACCGCCACGGCGCGGAGCACCAGCACCACCCACATCGCCGCATGCCACGGCGGCACGGTGCCGCCGGCCGCGAGGACCACCACCACGGCTGCGACGCCGACGTGGTAGCCGACGGAGCCCACGAGGTAGGCCCGCCTGCCCCGCTCACGGATGTTGGTCTTCACGTACAGGACCGTCCCGAGGAAGTAGGCGGTGACCAGCGCCGTGACCACCCACACCCAGGCCCAGGAGACCAGGTCGCCGTCGGGCGAGGCGACCGTGCGCCCGGGCCCGGCGTCGTACGCCACCGCCGTCATCAGGCCGGCGGCGAGCACCGTGACGGCGTCGTTGCGGAGCGAGCGGTCCAGCCGCCGGGCCGAGCACCACGCCGTCGTCGCGACCAGCGGGGCGTACGGCAGCGCCCACCCCACCAGCGACGGTGCCAGCACCACCAGGGCGACGGCGAACGGCACCAGGGCCAGGCCGTACGCGCGCACCGGCGGGAGGTAGCGCGGCTTGCGGCGCGAGCGCAGCCACAGTCCCGTGGCGTAGAACGCGAAGTACCCCGCCCACCACAGGCCCAGGAGCGGCAGATGCACCCATGCCGGGCCGCCCAGCGCGATCCCGATCAGCGGCGGGACGGTGATCATCGCCCACGCACCGTGCTGGTCGGGCACCCAGCCCGGCCCGCGGCGGCGCCTTCTCGTGGGGTGGGCCGGGGACACGGGGCCAGGCTATGGCTTCACGAGCGCGGTCGTGGGACCCATGTCGTGGTGCGGGGGACCGGTGTCGCGGTGCGGGGACCTGCGTCGTGGCGTACGGAGCCTACGGGCGGGTGGCGCTCGCCGCGCACATCGCGTGGCGGGCTGCGCGCTCCACCTGCGCGAGGGCGCCGGAGCGGCGGTAGGTCTGCGTGGCGGTGACGGCGGCGCCGTCGTCCGCGACGGCCAGGGCCACGATGGCCAGCAGCCGCGCGGCGCGCTCGAGCACGTCGAGTCGGCGCCGGTCCAGACCCGGCGGGAGCAGCCGGTCCGGGAGCGTGGCGAGGGAGAGGTCGAGGAGTTGGTCGGCGACGTCCGGTCGGTGCCGGGCGACGTCGAGGTCCTCGAGCGCCTCGACCGCCTCGGTCATCGCGAGCTGGATCTCGCGGCGTGCCTGGGAGAGCGAGTCCACCCCCGCCAGCAGCAGGCTGGGGGCGGGTATCAGGTCGGTGACGTCCTCGTCGACGGTCCACGTGACGAGCTCGCCGCGCTCGTAGACGCTGCCGTAGGTCTGCCGCAGGGGCACGACGATCGTGCACACCTCGGTGCCGCGCCCGTCCCGCCGCCGCAGCAGCAGCCCCTCGCCGGCGTCGAGCAGATCCGTGGAGCGGACGGCCGGCGTGCCCATCGGGTCGCCCGAGCGCGGCAGCACCGCCGCGACCTCGTGGACGGGGGCCAGGGTCGCGACCATCTCACGCAGCGCGGGTGGCGTGCCCGTTCGGGGCGCACCCTCCCCGGTACGGGACCGGACCTCGTGGTGCTCGTCCACGCGGGTGACGGCCCGCACGGCACGAAGGGCGGTGTCCCGGTCGTGCACCGTCGGCAGCCACAGCGCGAGCGTGACCGAGACGGGCAGGTCGAGGATGGCCGGCGCGGACATGGGTCAACGATACGAACCCGGGGCCGGATGGCCTACCCCACACGGTGCCGGGCACCGGGCCGGGTGCCGGGCACCGGGCCGTGGGTGTTCTAGGGTTCAGGTCATGGGTGATGTGCTCGAGCTGGACGAGGTCTCCGTACGCCGTGGGACGAAGACGATCCTGGACCGCGTGAACTGGTCCGTGAACGAGGGGGAGCGGTGGGTCGTCCTGGGCCCCAACGGTGCCGGGAAGACGACGATCGTCCAGCTCGTGGGGGGCCGCCTGCACCCGACGACGGGGACGGTGACCATCATCGGCGAGGAGCTCGGGCACGTCGACGTCGCCGAGCTCCGGCCGCTCGTCGGCCTCGCCTCGGCCGCGCTGGACCAGCGACTGCCGCCCGGGGAGAACGTCCTCGACGTCGTCATGACGGCGTCCTATGCCGTCACCGGCCGCTGGCGCGAGACCTACGAGGAGCTGGACACCTCGCGCGCGCAGGCCCTCCTGGATGACTTCGGTGTCGGCCACCTGGCCGACCGCGCCTACGGCACGCTCAGCTCCGGCGAGCGCAAGCGCGTCCAGATCGCCCGCGCGCTCATGCCCGACCCGGAGGTGCTGCTGCTCGACGAGCCCGCTGCGGGGCTCGACCTCGGCGGCCGCGAGGGCCTGATGAGCGTGCTCTCCGCGCTCGCGGAGGATGGGCGCGCCCCCGTGATGGTGCTCGTGACGCACCACGTCGAGGAGATCCCGCCCGGCTTCACGCACGCCCTGCTCCTGCGCGAGGGCGTCGTCGAGGCTGCCGGCCCGATCGACGAGGTCCTCACCCCGCAGCACCTCTCGCGGGCCTTCGGGCTCGACCTCGAGGTCGAGCGGCACCGTGGCCGGTTCAGCGCACGGGCGGCCGGGGCGGGCACCGGCGTCGAGTAGGGACGGGCCGGACACGATAGGCTGAGGCCGACGACGACGGCATCACCGCTGTTCGGCGCGGTGCGGCTCAGGGAGGAGAGCACCATGGCGTGGCTCTGGTGGCTCGCGACGGCACTCGTGCTCGGCGTCGTCGAGCTGCTCACGGTCGACCTGGTCTTCCTCATGTTCGCCGGCGGCGCCGCCGCGGCGGCACTCGCCGCGCTGTTCGGCGCACCGGTCTGGGGGCAGGTGTTCGCCTTCGCCGCAGTTTCGCTGCTGCTGCTGTTCGTCGTGCGCCCCTCGGCCAAGCGGTTCATCGAGCGGTCCACCCCGGAGACACGGACCAATGCCGCCGCCCAGGTCGGCCGGCCGGCCACCGTGCTGATCGACGTCACCGAGCACGCCGGTCGCGTCAAGCTCACCGGTGAGGTCTGGACCGCACGCGCAGCGATACCGGGCGCGATCCACCCCGCCGGCACCACCGTACGAGTCGTCCGCATCGACGGGGCGGTCGCCGTCGTCGAGGCCACCGCGGACGAGGCACTGCCCGGCTGACCGGGCCCCACCGCAGCCGAGCTCACCCAAGGAGCAACATGACCATCGACACCACCAACGCCGGAAGCCTCGTGCTGACGATCATCCTGGCCCTGCTGGCGCTCGTGGTGATCATCGCGATCTCGCGGGCCGTGCGGATCGTCCCGCAGGCCACGGCGCTGATCGTGGAGCGGCTCGGGAAGTACCAGACCACGATGGACGCCGGTCTGCACTTCCTCATCCCGTTCGTGGACCAGGTCCGCTCGAGCGTGGACCTGCGCGAGCAGGTCGTCTCCTTCCCGCCGCAGCCGGTGATCACCTCCGACAACCTGGTGGTCAGCATCGACACCGTCATCTACTTCCAGGTGACCGACCCGAAGTCGGCGGTGTACGAGATCGCCAACTTCATCATGGGCATCGAGCAGCTCACGGTGACGACGCTGCGCAACGTGATCGGCTCGATGGACCTCGAGCAGACCCTGACCAGCCGCGACCAGATCAACGGCCAGCTGCGGGGGGTGCTGGACGAGGCCACCAGCCGCTGGGGCATCCGCGTCAACCGGGTCGAGCTCAAGGCCATCGACCCGCCCGCGTCCGTGCAGGGCGCGATGGAGCAGCAGATGCGTGCCGAACGTGACCGCCGCGCCGCCATCCTCACCGCCGAGGGCGTCAAGCAGTCGCAGATCCTCACGGCCGAGGGCGAGAAACAGTCCGCCATCCTGCGGGCCGAGGGCCAGGCGCAGGCCGCGATCCTCACCGCCCAGGGCGAGTCCCGCGCGATCCTGCAGGTCTTCGACGCCATCCACCGCGGCAAGCCTGACTCGAAGCTGCTCGCCTACCAGTACATCCAGATGCTGCCCGAGCTCGCCAACGGCTCCTCGAGCAAGCTCTGGGTCATCCCCACCGAGCTCACGGCAGCGCTCAACGGCATCGCGAAGGGCTTCGGCGGCGGCGCCGCCGGGCCGGATCTCGGGCCGGACGACGGCGGTCCCGCGCCCCAGGTCGACTTCGGCTCCCACGGCAGCGGGCTGGCCCGCGAGCTCAGCGAGACCAGCCTGCAGGACCCGGACGAGGCGCTGGCCGAGGCGCGCAGCGAAGCCGAGCGGGCGACGTCGGAGGCCACCACCGCGGGTGAGCGCTCCGGGGCGCCGTTCTCCACCGCCGCCATCGTCGGGCAACGACCCGAGGAGAGCCACGCCGAGCGCCGGGCCGCATCCCGGGCTCGCATCGACGAGGCCCTGGCCACCGGCGGCGACCGCGCCGCCCGGGCCGCCGAGCGGCGGGCGCAGGAGGACGTCGCACGGTTCGCGCCGCCCGAGCCCGCATCCGAACCGGAGCCGCCGGCACAGCCTGCCGAAGCCGCGTCGCCGGACGAGTCGCGCTGACCTCGCGCCGTGCTGACCTCGCGCCCAGCTGACCTCGCGCCGAACAGGTCCTGACGGACCGAGACCCCGCGAGCCGGATCTCGAGCGCTGTGCGGGGACCGAGGGGGGACGGCATCCTCGGCAACCTCGGTCGCCGTCGCCGCTGGGCCGGGACCTGGCGCCACGTCGCGTGTTCGCTGTGGGCGAGGTGGGCGAGATCGATACGGCGGGGCGTGGCACCGCGACGTACGGTGAGAGCTCGGCCGGCTGCCGATCCCCCCGTGTGCTGATGAGGTGTGATGCTCCTTCGTGTGCTCGGGCGCTTCCTGCGCCCCTATCGCCGTGACGTGACGATCGTCGTCGTCCTGCAGCTTATCCAGTCCCTGGCCGCCCTGTCCCTGCCCACCCTCAACGCCGACATCATCGACAACGGGGTCGTGGTCGGCGACACCGGCTACATCCTGCGGATCGGTGGCCTCATGCTGGCGATCACGGCGGTGCAGGTGGCCACCACCATCGGTGCCGTGTACTTCGGCGCCCGCAGCGCGATGGCGATGGGCCGTGACATGCGCCGCGACATCTTCGGCAACGTCCAGCGCTTCTCGCTCGAGGAGATGGGCCGCTTCGGGGCGCCGTCGCTCATCACCCGCTCCACCAACGACGTCCAACAGGTCCAGATGGTCGTGCTGATGACGTTCACGATCATGGTGGTGGCCCCGATCCTGATGGTGGGCGGCGTCGTGATGGCGCTCCAGCTCGACGTCCAGCTCTCCGGCCTGCTCATCGTGATCATCCCGCTGCTCGCGGCGGTGATGGGCTTCGTCGTCGTGAAGATGCGGCCCCTGTTCCGCCAGATGCAGGAGCGCATCGACCGGATCAACCTGGTCATGCGCGAGCAGATCACCGGCGTCCGGGTGATCCGGGCCTTCAACCGTCAGGACACCGAACGGGAGCGCTTCGCCGTCGCCAACACCGACCTCATGACGACGGCGCTCGGCGTCGGCAAGCTCATGGCGCTGATGTTCCCGGGCGTCCTCCTCATCATCAACGCCTCCTCGGTCGCGGTGATCTGGTTCGGCGCTGCCCGGATCGACAGCGGCGAGATGCAGGTCGGGGCGCTCATCGCCTTCCTCAGCTACCTCATGCAGATCCTCATGGCCGTGATGATGGCGGTCTTCATCTTCATGCTGGTGCCGCGTGCGGAGGTCTCGGCCGAACGCATCGTGGCGGTGCTCGACATCGATCCCGCCATCGTGGCCCCGGCGGCGCCCCGGCCGCTGCCCGCCCGAGCGGGTCGGGGTCTGCCCGTGGAGCTCGACGGCGCCACGTTCGGCTATGCGGGCGCCGACGAGCCCGTGCTGCACGACCTCAGCCTGCAGCTCGAGCCCGGTACGACCACCGCCATCATCGGCTCCACCGGCTCCGGCAAGTCCACGCTCGTCAATCTCCTCCCCCGCCTGATCGACGTCACCGGCGGAGCGGTGAGGGTGGGCGGGGTCGACGTGCGGGAGCTCGACCCGACCGAGCTCCGCGAGCGCATCGCGCTCGTGCCGCAGAAGGCCTACCTCTTCTCCGGCACGATCGCCTCCACGCTGCGGTTCGGCCGACCCGACGCCACCGACGAGGAGCTGTGGGCGGCGCTCGAGGCCGCCCAGGCCCACGACTTCGTGGTGGCGCTCCCCGAGGGGCTCGGCGCCGTCGTGGAGCAGGGCGGCACGAACTTCTCCGGCGGTCAGCGCCAGCGCCTCGCGATCGCCCGGGCACTCGTGCGCCGCGCCGACGTCTACCTCTTCGACGATTCCTTCTCCGCCCTGGACTTCGCCACCGACGCCCGGCTCCGCGCCGCGCTGCCGGGCGCGACCCACGGGGCGACGACGATCATCGTCGGCCAGCGCGTCGCCACGATCCGCGACGCCGCGCAGATCGTGGTCCTCGAGGAGGGCCGCACTGTCGGCGTCGGCACGCACACGGAGCTCATGGACACCTGCACCACCTACCAGGAGATCGTGTACTCCCAGCTCAGCGTGGAGGAGGCGGCATGAGCCACGGTCGTGGTCCCGGGCTCGGCCCCGGCGCGGGTGGCCCGCCCGGCGCCAAGCCGCGCCAGTTCCGCGCCTCGCTCCGCCGGCTGGTGGGGGCGTTGCGCCCCGAACGGGTGTGGCTCGTCGTCGTCGTCCTCCTGGGTTCGGCATCGGTGGCGCTGTCGGTCCTGGGGCCCAAGCTCCTCGGCGACGCCACCAACATCGTGTTCAACGGCGTCGTCGGCGCCCAGCTCCCGCCCGGCGTCACGCAGGCGCAGGCCATCGAGGGGTTGCGGGCCGCGGGCAAGCCCCAGCTCGCGGACCTGATCTCCGGGATGGACCTGGTCCCGGGGCAGGGCATCGACTTCGCCGCCCTCGCCACCACCGTACTGACCGTGCTGGCCGTCTATGCCGCCTCCGCCGTGTTCCTGTGGGGGCAGGGGCTGATCCTCGCGTACGTCGTCCAACGCACCGGCTTCCGCCTCCGCACCGACGTGCAGGCCAAGATCGACCGGGTGTCGCTGCGTCACCTGGATACGCACGCCCGCGGCGACGTGCTCTCGCGCGTGACCAACGACATCGACAACGTCACCCAGAGCCTGCAGCAGACCCTGTCCCAGCTGGTCACGAGCGTGCTGACGGTGCTCGGCGTCATCGGGATGATGTTCTACCTGTCGTGGGTGCTCGCCCTCATCGCCCTGGTCACGGTGCCCGTCTCGGCGTGGCTGACGATCACCATCGCCAAGCGGGCCCAGCCGCAGTTCGTCACCCAGTGGAAGTCGACCGGCGATCTCGGCGGTCAGGTCGAGGAGGCGTTCACCGGCCACGAGCTCGTCACCGCGTTCAACTCCCAGGGTGCGTTCGACGAGGCCTTCGAGGCGGAGAACGAGCGCCTGTTCGCCTCGAGCTTCAAGGCCCAGTTCATCTCCGGCTCGATCATGCCGGCGATGACGTCCCTCTCGAACCTCAACTACGTCCTCGTCGCGGTGGTCGGCGGTCTGCGGGTCGCGTCCGGTGCCCTGAGCCTGGGTGAGGTGCAGGCGTTCATCCAGTACTCGCGCCAGTTCAGCCAGCCGCTGGGCCAGATCGCGTCGATGGCGAACCTCGTGCAGTCCGGCGTGGCCTCCGCCGAACGCATCTTCGAGTTCCTGGACGCCGAGGAGGAGGTCGCGGACGTCGCGGGGACGCCGCGGCCCGCGCCGCGGGGCCGCGTGGAGTTCTCCGGCGTCAACTTCCGGTACGAGCCGGACACCCCGCTCATCGAGGATCTCGACCTCGTGGTCGAGCCGGGCAGCACGGTCGCCGTCGTCGGCCCCACCGGCGCCGGGAAGACCACCCTGGTCAACCTCATCATGCGGTTCTACGAGATCGACGGCGGCTTCGTCCGCCTCGACGGCGTCGACACCCGCGAGCTCACCCGGCACCAGCTCCGCGAACAGATCGGGATGGTGCTGCAGGACACCTGGCTGTTCAACGGCACGATCGAGGAGAACATCGCGTTCGGCCGGGTCGGCGCCACCCCGGCCCAGGTGCGCGCGGCGGCCGAGGCGACCAGCGTGGACCGGTTCGTGCACTCGCTGCCCGACGGGTACGCGACGGTCATCGACGACGAGGGCGGCGGGATCTCGGCGGGGGAGAAGCAGCTCGTCACCATCGCGCGCGCGTTCCTCTCCGACCCGCAGATCCTCATCCTGGACGAGGCCACGAGCTCCGTCGACACCCGCACCGAGGTCCTCGTCCAGCATGCGATGGGCCGGCTGCGCACCGGGCGCACGAGCTTCGTCATCGCGCACCGGCTCTCCACGATCCGCGACGCGGACGTCATCCTCGTGATGGAGCAGGGCCGGATCGTCGAGCAGGGCACCCACGCCGACCTCCTCGACGCCGGCGGGGCCTACGCCCGGCTGTACCAGTCCCAGTTCGCGGCGCCCGCCGTCGAGGAGGCCTGATGCTGATCCGGGTCACCGACCCGGTCGACGAGCGGCTCAGCGACTACACCAATCTCACCGACGTCGCGCTGCGCTCGCGCCACGAGCCCGAGAAGGGCCTCTACATCGCGGAGAGCGCGAACGTCATCCGGCGGTCGCTCGAGGCCGGGCACCGGCCCCGGTCCTTCCTCATGGCGCAGAAGTGGCTCGCGCCCATGGCTCCGGTGATCGCCTCGGCGCCGGGCAGCGAAGGGTTCGCCGACGGCGGCGCGGACGTGCCCGTGTTCGTCGCTGAGGAGCCGGTGCTGCGCGCCATCACCGGCTTCCACCTCCACCGCGGGGCCCTGGCCGCCATGCACCGGCCCCCGCTGGTCGGGGTGCGTGAGCTGCTCGCGGGCGCCCGCTCCGGTGCGGGCGCCCGGCGGGTCGCCATCCTGGAGGACATCGTCGACCACACCAACGTCGGTGCCGCGTTCCGCTCCGCGGCGGGCCTGGGGGTCGATGCCGTGCTCGTCACGCCCCGCTGCGCCGACCCGCTCTACCGTCGCTCGGTCCGGGTGAGCATGGGGACCGTCTTCCAGGTGCCGTGGACCCGCCTGACCGCCTGGCCCGGCGCCATCGAGAAGCTGCACGACGCCGGGTACACCGTCGCCGCCCTGGCGCTGAGCGATGACGCCGTCAGCCTCGACCGCTTCGCCGCCGCACCGGCCGTGACCGCACCGGACTCGCGCATCGCGTTCGTGCTCGGCACGGAGGGGGACGGTCTGGCCCGCGCCACGGTCGAGGCCGCGGACGTCGTCGTGCGCATCCCCATGGCGGGTGGGGTGGACTCCCTCAACGTCGCCGCGGCCTCCGCCGTCGCGTTCTGGGCCACCCGGGCCTGACGCCCGCCCCGGCGAGCCCGGCATCACCCGCCCCGGCGAGCCTGACCTCACCCGCCCCGCCGAGCCCGATGTCGCCAGTGGCCGGTCGCCGGGCGGCTGGGGTCACCCGTCACCCGTCGGCAGTCACCCGTCAGCCGCCGGCCGGACGGTGAGGACCAGCGAGTCCGGCACGTCGAGCAGCCCCAGCAGCTGGCGGACCACGGGCGGTGCCCAGGTCCGCGTGGGGTCGTGGACGAGGTGCGGTTCCACGAGCTCGACCCGCCGGCCCCGCGTGGTCAGCGTGCAGCCGCCCGCGGCGAGCACGTTGCGCACCCAGTCCGCGTCGCGGCCGTAGGTCAGCGCGACCCGGTACCCGGCCCCGGAGCGGAAGACGTTCACCACCACGGTGCGTTCCCGTCCGGTGCGGCGGCCCGCGTGGGTGAGCAGCGCGAAGCCCGGCAGCCGCGGTGCCACCAGGCCCATGACCCGGTTCAGCACGCGCCGGTTCGCCCGCCCGAGCCACCGTGGCAGGGGACTCATGCATGCTCCAGCCACCGTGGCAGGGGACTCATGCGTGCTCCATCCGTCCGGGAAGCCGCTCGATCGTACCGACACGGACGACTTCGCCCGGATCCGCACAGCGCCCGGACCCGGTGTCGTACATCGACGCCGCAATCATCCCCCCGGCGTCGTGCTCCTGCCCGCGGAGGCGGGCCGTGACGTGCTCGCCGATCGATCGGCGTCGACGCGGGACGGCGCACTCCATGTCCTCGTGCCTCTCGAGTTCGAGCCGCACGTGGTTGCGCGCGTGCGCGACGGCCGCCGACAGGTCGTAGAAGTAGTGTTCGCGGCCGCCGAGGGTGTCGAGCACGCCGACCGCCAGGGCCACCTTCCGCTGGTGCTCGTCCAGCCCCTTGAGCAGGACGATGATGACGCGCCGGCGCAGGTCGGTGATGATCGAGCTCAGCGCGTTCGCGCCGGAGGCGTCCATCATCCGGATGTCGGTGAGTGCCAGGCTGATCACCTTGACGTCGTTCACCCGAGCGATCTCGTCGAGGAACTGCTTCGTCCCGCCGAAGAACAACGCACCGTGGAACCGGTAGACGGCGATGTGCTCGTGCAGCAGCCCGTCCTCCTCCTCGGCGCCGAGCTCGTCGGGCACGTCGACGCGGTCGAGCCCGGAGTTCTGGGCCGGTGCGACGTCGACGGCCGGCTCGGGTGCGGTGGTGGGTGCTGGCCCGGCCGGTTCGTCGGCGAGCTCGTCGGTGAGCTCGGCCAGCGCCCCGCTGGTGTGGCCCAGCCGGTGGACGAGGAAGGTGCGCGCCACGGCCAGCATCTCGGCGACGGACGGATCGGCGAGCGCATACGTGACGACGTTCCCGGCACGGGCCTTGGTGACGGCGCCCGCGCGGCGCAGCACCGCCAGGTGCTGGGAGAGGTGCGAGGCCTCCACCCCCATGTCGGCGAGCAGCTCGCTGACGGGCTTGTCGCCGGTGGCGAGCAGCTCGAGCGTGCGGATGCGCACCGGGTGGCTGAGCGCCTTGAACAGCTCGGCCTTGAGCTCGTAGATGGGGGCACCGATCGCGGTTCGGTCAGACACGGACTCACACACCTTGCAGTTGACGACGTGAGGAATCGATCAAGTCATCAGGTGCGGTACCGCCGCGGCTCGTCGCGCAGCCCGTACGGGCGGCCCTGGTACGGGACGGCGCCGTGCGGAGGGATCAGGTCGGGTACGGGACGGCGCCGTGCCGAGGGATCAGGTCGGGTCCTCCGCTTCGCCCGCTCCGCCGGCGCCGGGGGTGCGGGTCCCGCCGGCGGCGGGAACGTCGATCACCCTGGTCGGGCTGGTGACCCGGGTGTCCGCCGCCGCACCCTGCCGCCGGGAGAGCACCAGGAAGGGCAGGGACAGCACAGCGATGCCGGCCCCGGCGATGTAGGACGGGCCGTACCCCCACACGTCGGCGGCGCGGCCGAGCACCGGCTGGGACCAGACGCCGCCGGCCGCGCCGACGAGGGAGTCGAAGGAGAGGATCGTGGCCCGCTGCCGGGACGGGATGAGATCGTTGAGGTAGGCGCGGCGGATGGGCATGGTGGCGGCGGAGAGCATGCCCCACACGACGATCAGCGTTACGACGGCGGTGAAGCTGTCGACCAGGCCGATGCCCACGAGCGCGGCGACGCTGAGGGCGGACAGGATGATCAGGGCCGAGGTCCGCCGTCGGAAGAGGCGCCGGACCAGCGGTGCGGCGAGCCCGCCGAGGATCTGGGCGCCGGCGACGATCGCCGCCACGAGGCCGGCGATCGTGTAGGCCGCCGGATTGCCGTAGAGCTCCAGCAGATAGGGCTGCAGCGCGTAGAAGGCGTAGAACCCGACGCCGGCGGAGAAGAACGCCTCGACCATCAGCCACCGCACGGCGGGTGCCCGCCACCCGTGGTCGATCGTGTTGCGGGCGATGGTGCGGACCTCGGCCAGGACGTACCCGCCGCGCCGGGACGTGAAGCCGATGTCCTGCATGAGGCGCGAGGCGACGACGAACATCGTGAGCAGCACGGCGGCGCGAAGCACGAAGGGCACCCCGAGCGTCGTCTGCTGCGCGATCACCCCGCCGAGCACCGAGCCGAGCAGCATCGCGACGCCGGAGACGATCTGCCCACGGCCGAAGACGGACTCCAGGTCACCGGTGAACCCGGTTGCCGACAGGGCGTCGACGAGCCACGCCTCGACCGCGCCCGAGAAGAACGTGTAGCCCAGCCCGAGGAGCATCGAAGCGACGGCCCACGTCCAGAACGCTGCGTGCACCTGCCAGAGGAGGACGTAGAGCAGGGTGGCGACGGCGAGCGTCACCGTGCCGAACAGGTAGGAGTAGCGGCGGCCGATCGTGTCGGCGACGACGCCGGTGGGCACCTCGAAGAGCACCATGCCGAGGGTGTAGAAGGCATTGGCGGCGAAGGCCTGCAGGTTGGTCAGACCCGCGTCCAGCAGGAAGATGGTGTTGATCCCCCAGATGAGGGACGTTGCCAGGGTGTTCCCGAGCAGCAGCACGAAGTAGACGCGCACGATCGAACGCGGCGCTCGCATGTGACGTCAACCACACCGGTGCGTGGTTGATTCCCTCATCCTCCCGGGGCGTATCCGTGCTGGCGCCATGCCTCGTAGACCACCACGGCCGCGGCATTGGAGAGGTTGAGCGAGCGGATCCCGGGGAGCATCGGGATCCGCAGCCGGTCGGTCAGCCGTGGGTCGTCCAGCACCTCGCGCGGCAGCCCGGTGGGCTCGGGGCCGAAGAGCAGGGCGTCGCCGGGGGCGTACGCCACGTCGGCGAAGCTGCGGTCGGCATGACCGGTGAAGGCGTAGACCCGCCCCGGTCGGACGGCGGCCAGCGCCGCGTCGAGGTCGGCGTGGACGACGACGTGGGCGAGGTCGTGGTAGTCCAGGCCCGCCCGGCGCAGCCGGGCGTCGGACAGGTCGAAGCCGAGCGGCTCCACGAGGTGGAGGGTGGCCCCGGTGGTCGCCGTCATCCGGATGGCGTTGCCGGTGTTCGGCGGGATGCGGGGCTCGAAGAAGATGACGTGGAACACGGGGCCATGGTCGCACCCGCGAGGGGTACGCCCCGCGGCCGCTACAGGGCCCCGCCCGCCGCCGCCGGTGCGTCGGCCGACGCACCGGCGGCGCCGGGCTGCTCCCGGG